>QJYE01000053.1 GCA_003235785.1 Nitrospirota bacterium | reverse complement strand
AGACGATTCATAGTTGATGGAATCCAAGTTTCTATGAAACCTAAAAACGACAAAAATAAACGAAAATTTCTTTTTTAGTTTTTCACATTCGGAAAAAATTCAATGAATCGATCGGATGTTGCAAACAATTGGCATGCCCGGGGTTTCTCTTGCGGTCTGTGGATTGACCATTCTGGACGAGAATGGACGTGCCACCCTTCCCAAGCAGACGAATTGTTTATGCTCATGTCGGGAGAATTAGAACTGGAGATGGAAGGGCGGACAATCCAGCCTTCCATTGGAGAAGAAATTCGGATTCCTGCTGGCGTCTCTCATACCATCAGAAACCTTGGAGGCACAACGGCCCGCTGGCTCTATGGCCAACTACGTGACGCCCCTGCCTTAGAGGAAAAACCTGCTATGCTTCAGCAAAGAGTTCAGTATTCTGAGGGTAGAAAAAAAAGGGGGAGTATCCGAAGAGAGCCTGTCGTCGAAGCACTGAAGGGATCCTGAAGACAGCATTTTCATCGTCGCGTTACTTGCCTCCGCCGACTTCTTCCTTTGTCCCATCCTTGGCGCATCGAAATCCGGTCGTCAGATCTTGAAAATCCACTTCCGCTTTTGAACGAGCCGTCACACGCAGGTTGACCGGTTGATCCTCCCACGATCCACCCCGTAAAACCTTAAAATCTCCTTCAGAAGGTCCCTGTGGATTTTTCTTGGGGCTCTCCTCGTAGTAATGCCTGCCGTACCAATCATTCACCCACTCAGCAGCATTACCGGCCATATGATACAACCCATAGGCACTTTTCCCACCTTCTTTCAGGCCATGACGAATACTCATGCCTTTAGTCCCACTCGTCACCGGAGAAAGCGTGATGCGATAACTCACCCATCCTGTTGTCCCCTGATTATAATTGGCAATATCCACAAAGGGTTGCATGTGTCCCCAAGGATAGCGCCGACCATCCGTTCCGCGGGCTGCCTTTTCCCATTCAGCTTCAGTTGGGAGACGCTTGCCCACCCACGTGCAATATCGCTTCGCATTCTCCCAGGTAATACCAACAGCCGGACGATCCCCAAGATCTCCTGTGGCCCCTCCATCATCCCATAACGGCGGAGGTTCAATGCTGTAATCATGATCTAAAAACTTTTGGTACTCGGCCATCGTGACCTCATAGCGATCGATGAAATAGGCATCCAACCACACCGTATGCTCGGGCCGTTCGTTTCGTGGCCCTTCGTTATCGCCCATCAAAAACTCACTCTCGGGAATGAGTACCATGGTCCCTGGAGGCCCATCGAGAGGCCCTTCATCCACCTTCCCGGATTCGGTGTATTTCCAATCATCAGCCGCCATAGCCATGCCTGTCAGCCCCAACACACAGAACACAACACCCATACGAAGAAACAATCCTTTATTCATAAGACCCTCACATGACTGAGATGAAAGAAGAGCAGATTCAGCTTTCCTTACCATATCGAAAATATTCCAGCATTGTTAGGACAGGAGATTTCACCAACAATTCCCACCACCCAAGACCAAAAAGACAAAAGCCGCTGAAGTCTCCTTCAGCGGCTTCAATCATGGCGTCCCCAGCGGGATTTGAACCCGCGTTGCCGCCTTGAAAGGGCGGCGTCCTAGGCCAGGCTAGACGATAGGGACGTGAGAGACACTATGTTCAAAACAGAATCAGGCTCATAGGGCTAATACCTGCTAAATAGAGGGCGGATTTTAGCAACGCCAAAAACCTGCGTCAAACCAAGAAGCGAGTATCACTCGTTTCAACACATGCCGAAAAGACAAATTTGCTCATCGGAGGCATGCTGAGATTCAATTCACCAAGGAAAACGCAATTCGAGCATCAAGCCTTGAGTTGCAAGCAAGACCGTCTCGCACGAACACAGGGTAAAAAGCGGTGGCGAAGTGGGCCTGTAAGCCGGATTCTGTACCGTTTGAGGAAATCCTCATTCAGCGGTGGCCATTTCTCTGGAACCTAAGTTACCCTAGGCTTCAAGCAACCTACCCGAGAACCTCGGTCGGGCCGACCTCCCTCCCTATTCGGTGAGGAATCACTTCCCCTCCAAACAGAGAATCGTTCCCCTATTTGGTTTTGCTCCAGGTGACGCTTACCCTGCCATTTGTGTCACCACAAATGCGGTGGGCTCTTACCCCACCATTTCACCCTTACCTGACTGAAACCATGGTTTCAGCCATAGGCGGTATCTTTTCTGTGGCGCTGGTGTCGGATCGCTCCGCCTGGGCGTTACCCAGCACCTTGCCCTATGGAGTCCGGACTTTCCTCTCACGAAAGATTCATGAGCAGCCACCCGGCCCGCTTACACCACCGGTTATCATCGTAGGCTCAGACGGAAGAGATTGCAAGGAAAAGGTAAAAGCCCAAGAATGCTAGTCGATGGTCTCAACCTCAAGATGATGGGCCATAAACAGAATACGATGGCAATAAGAACAGTCCATCAATTCATCCCCTCTTCTCACTTCAGCCACGAGTTGCGGAGGAAGCTGAAGCTGACACCCACCGCAGGCTCCATCACGCACTTCAGCCACGGCAAACCCCTTACGCATCGTCTTCAACCGGTTGTACCGAGCCAGCAAGGGCTTTTCCACCGCCTCAGCGACCATCTTTTGCTGCCGCTCCAAATCGGATAACTCATTGGCTAACTCAGCAATTTGAGCTTCGACCCTTGCCTTTTCGGCTTCAAAGACGTTCTTGGCTTCACTCGCTTGCTCTTCAAGTTCCTTAATGGCCTTCTCGTTTTCTTCTACACGTTCCATCATTTCCAAAACATTTTCCTCGATGGAATCCTTTTTCTTTCTGGCCTGTTCAATTTCAAATAAATGTGCCTGATATTCTTTATTGGTTTTCAACTCAGACAGTCTGCTTCGGACTTTGTGCAACGAGTCTTCCTGCGTGGCGAGT
>QJYE01000219.1 GCA_003235785.1 Nitrospirota bacterium | reverse complement strand
GGGATATGTATACGGTCAGAACCTTCCCAAAGCACAAAAATCGATAAAGGGAAATAAATGCCCATAAATTTCAAGAAAAGGAATCCAGCAATTCGTCTCACACTAATCAGAAATGGAAAATCTGGCGGCGAGCAATCAATACGGAGAGACGCAAAGAAAATAAAACACGTTCTTTGCGGAATTGTATCGGGACTGCTGTTAGTAGTCGCCGGGATCCAGGATGTTGACGCCGCCCGTGTATAGGCTCCGGCCTGTCCTCCCCGACGAGAACCATCACGTTTTCCGAGGTTGGCGTTCCTACAGGGACAGTCGTCACAACTCAGTTTGCACCGTCTGGGGGTTACGTTCGGCAGCCGGTCATCGACTGAAGGACTCTATTTGACGACCGGGGGGCATCCCACCCAAGGCCTTCAGAACTATTTCCCCGATACCTACAATCCCTTCGTAATCAAATTCGCCCAACCCGTCACGGCTGCAGCGTTCGAGATGGTGACCAACGGCCACACGGATACGTTTACGGCACTGCTCAAAGGTGTCGTCGTCGAAAGTTTTACCCACAAAACCGGGGGCTGGGCCTATTATGGATTCACGGGAATCATGTTCGATGAAATTCAGGTCCCCATTGGGCAAGGCCAGCACCCCAATGATCACATGCGATTGGTCAATGTGCAGATTGGTGCGGCGGCCACCGCCGCCCCTAACACTCCTGGTTGGAGAGCCCACGTGGACCAAGCCGTTAATTGCCGTGCGCTTAGCGGCGGCAAGTACGACTGTCTTGCCAGTGGGCCGGGGTGCAATACCCAAGCGGTGCCAGGGCAATGCAGTTTTCCGAAGGCCCAAGCCCAATAGCTGTGCGAGGCCCATGGGGAATGCCGGGCTGTAACCGGCAACACAGCGGGGAGCTATTGCCAGGCTCGACGAGGGACGACCCTTGCTCCCTGGAAAGGCTTTACCAGCTATATCAACCCGAATACCACGCCTGCACCAAAGGTTTCGGACACCTTTACCTTCCGACCTTGGGTCCAAGTGCCACAAAGCGAGGCAGTCATTAGCGTCACCGTGATGCCAGACGGCACCATCCTAGGCATTGGCAGAGACCATTATTTGTACACGCGGGCCACGCTAACCAGCCCCTGGGTCCAAGTGCCACAAAGCGGTGGGGTCATTGGCGTCACCACTATGTCAGACGGCAGCATTCTGGACGTGGGCCTGGACACTCATTTGTACACCTCTCATACACGTCCGGCGCAACCTGCCTTACTCACGATGGAATGGGTCAAATGCATCAGGCCGTCGAAGGGGACTGACGGTGCAACTGCCGTCGCAACTTTCGGCTTAGCCTTAGCCACGGCTGCTGCCGCAGACGGCGCAGATGGTGCCAAACCGGTGAGCGCTGAGCTTTACGAGCAGTCCAAGGCAGCGGCAGGGAACCAATCGGTGCCGGGCATCAACACCTATTACAAAGGCTACCCGGATGACCTTTATATCACGCTTAATGATATTACAGTTTGGCCCTTTACCTCGTATTCTGTCCCCATAAAATCCCAGGAAACAGTGACAGTAAATCATATGGTTCCCATCCAATTGGATTCCAATCAGTCCTTCACTATCGGGCTTTGGGACCGCGATACCGGAAGCGCCAATGATGTATTGGGTTACCAACATTTTATTCCGGGACAGTATCGGTTCCCATATGATGATAACTTCTTGGTCTTCAGCGAACATGAGGGTAGTTGGTACCAAATGAAGATCAAGGTTTTGCCAGGAACCTTGTGACCCTCACTCGGTTTGACGAACACGCGCCCAAGCGCTGCAAGTATAGACGTATGATTGGTTCTAGCCCCGACCCATCCGGATAGAAAACGCCAATGCGTCTCCTCATATTCTAAAGGGGTCAGACTCGTTTAAATTAGAGAAACAGCCAACTTTCCCTGAGCATGAGGGTGATTTTTAAGTCTTCCCCTTTGCCAATAGGTAGTCCGACTTATTTCAATGGGCTATAAATGCTCGAAGATTCGCTCTAAAGCTGTGATTAACTTCACATTATTAGCCTACCTCAGTACACTACCCACTATCCCAAACCCCATATTCCCGTTGAGAGTCAAAATGATTGAACCCCTGAGGACGTTCATGCGACAGACCTGATAACAACCGAACATAAATCAACTTGATTCTTGTCTCCCAATCTTGGAAAGGAATTGAACGATGCGAAGCCTCTTTGTGGTCTTTACCCTAAGCCTGTTATTCCACACTTCCATGTCGCAAGCCGCCGACCCCAACACCACTAAACAGATTCAATTATTACAACGACAGATATCGGCTCTCCAGCAAGAACTTCGAACGGTCCGCGCCCTGATCAATGTCGCTAAAGACGGCACCACGGTTATTCATGCCAAACAGCATAAACAAGAGGTGACCGGAGGAAATTCAAAGTATACCGTAAGCGCCGATCAACTCACTGAGGTGGGAAGATCACAAACAGAAACGATTGGACTGAACCAAAGCCTCACCATCGGCACGAATCAAATCACGAGGATCGGGAAGGATATGGCACTCACGGTTGGACAAAATCTGGCAGAAAATGTGGAGGTCAACCGGACGATGGCTGCGGGTAAGCAGATGATCATCACAGCAGGCGACCGCTTGACCCTGCAGGCCGGGAAATCCTCTATTGTCCTTAGTAAGAACGGTGACATCGCAATCAATGGGAACGATATTTTCATCAAAGGGTCAGGACCGGTGACCATCAAGGGCTCGAAAGTCACCACGAATTAATGGCTGGACTCATGGATCAACAACTCAATTATTCATACAAACTAATACTGGCCTCATCCATTGTGCATTAAAGGAGTATCATCATGAAATCGTTACCCCCCCAACAAACTATCAATACACACCGGCCTCAACATTCCCGGAGAGATTTTCTGACGAAGACCGCTATCCTTTCAGGGGGAATCTTGGCTTTTGGTTTGCCGTTTCTTAAGGATCACACTCCGTCAGTGTTCGCTGCACCATCTCGGCAAACTGTTCCAAGCGGGGGCACCCTGCAGTACCTTCTTGAGCTGGACGGAACGATTGTTGGTCCCTTGAATTCAATGGAGAGTGGGTTCATCTCTGGGGAAATTCTTACGTATCAAGACGGCAACGACCTATTCTTGCGGAAGCGATTGGGTCGTGTGAAATATGAAGACATTGTCCTGACCTGCGGCGCAAATCTTTCTCTACCATTCTATCAATGGCTCGCAGGAACCCTAAACCAACAAAGTCCGAGAAAAAATGGCGCGATCGTGACCGTCAACCAGAATGGTCAAATCATTGATCGCCGGGAATTTCAGAATACCCTGGTCAAAGAAGTACGGTTTCCCGCGTTAGACGGTGCATCCAATGAACCGGCCTATTTCAAAGTGACATTGTCCCCGGAAAGAATCCGATATCAATCGGCCTCCGGGCAGGCCGGTCCTCCGCCCCGAGCGGATCTCGCGAGTTTAAGTCCCTCTAGATTCCGGCTTCAAATTCAGGGACTCGAGCCAGCTTGCGCCTTCGTGCAACACATCGACTCCTTGGTGGTGTCACAAGAAATCATCAGCTATAGAGATGGAGGAACAGGTGGTGAATCCAAGGTAAGAGGTGGCCGTCTGCAGGTCGGCAACGTGGTCATTACACTTCCTCAACATCAGGCTGGACTTTTTACGGCATGGTTTTCTGATTTTGTACTTCAAGGACAGGTGGCTGGAAACCGCAAACAAGGGACGCTGGAGTTATTTTCACCAGATGGTCAATCCGTATTAGCAACTGTCATTCTGGGCAATCTTGGTATTTTTAGAATGGCCCCAGTGACAGTAGGTGGAGCCTCCCACGTCCAGATCGAAATGTTTTGCGAAACTATGCAATTGACGCAATTCCCTGGCAGTAACTCCAGTAGAACCTCACAGCCGACAGCTCCCGTACAAAACACCATGCCGTTCACCCAGCAGAAAGTGTTACCGCTTCAGCCAAAGTCCCGCATACAGCCACGGAGAGAAAACGTCACCCCTCGCCTTCCACAAAAACCGTAGACTGAAGAACTAAAGGAGATTCCCATGAAAAAATTCACTTTTACTTTCGCGACGATCATTCTCGTTTCTCAATTTTCATTGGCTATCGCCGCCGAGCCTGGCACACGACAGCATCAACGACATCCGATGCAACAACAAAGTGTCACGGTCCCACCCTTACAAATCACGTCTGAATATCTGAACCAGCAAATTCTGGCGCTCACACAACAAGTTCAAGCCCTTCAGTCCCAGATCAACATTCTCAGATCCGTGGTTCAGGTGACACCAAATGGCGCAACCATCCAAGCCGAGTATCTCACCATTAATGGCGGAAAAAGTCTGACATTGACCTCTTCTAAAAATGTTGGAGTCACCGCAGGAGACCTTCTGGCCATCAACAGCGGCAAAGACATTGAATTGAAAAGCCAAAAGGATTTATCGATCGAGGCCGCATCCCAGATAAAGCTGAAAGGTACCCAAATTAAACTGAACAATGGCACTAAAGGGATTGCCTTACAAGACAGCCCTGTGGCGGGCGGAAAAGTCATTAGCGGAAGTACGAGCGTGTTCGCCCAATAATACCCATCGGCCATGCCCATTTTAGACGGAGGAAAGTATAGATCCATGAAACGCCCTCAATTCATGATGATGGTGCTCTGGTGTTGCTGTATTCTCGGCATCCCCGGGATAAGCCAGGCCACATTCAATGACCCCTTGACGACGATTGAACTCAAAGCTCCTGTCCATTTTCTGGCCGCTGACGGGAGTGATGTGACGGTTCCACCAGGCAACTACGACGTGGAAACGGCCGAGGAATGGGTTCGCCTCGTTCCCGGGGAACGGCGGGATGCCGTGCTCATTGAAGCGGCACGACGCACACATCCTTTGGATATTGACTTTCCCTTGGCCATGGCTTTTCCTGGTGATTCAACAGAAGAAGCGGACTTGCATTTTGTCATGCTTCTCCTCCCAGGTGGCCAGAGTTTAGAAGCAACAGGCACCTATAGTGGCATTCGCCAGCGCGGAGGATTCAATGTAGGGCAAGCTTTGAATAATGCGAAAAAGACCGCCACGACTGCCTACAACCAAGCCAAGTCCACTGCGAAAAAATCCACATCTGCCACAACCAACGCTGCTCAACAGGCCGCGCAGCAGGCGGCCCAACAAGCACAACAAGCTGCACAACTGGCTCAGCAAAAAGCCCGGCGAGCCGAAGCCACCGCTCAAAAAGGCATGCAAGGTGCTCAGGCGGCAGCCATGCAAGCGAAACAAGCTGTCGAAAAAACGGTTAGACAAGTCGGCCAAGCCGTTACCGGTGGTGTGCAGACGCCACTCAACAACATCCAAAACAATCCATTAGTCGCCACGCTACGAAGTGAGATTCAAACACTCGAAGCCGTTAGAAAGCTTGACTTAGAGCCCTTGTTTGCCTGTTTGGCCCAGTCATCTGGCAAAGCCTCGCCAAATTTCCCTCAGATGGTCCAACAATTTACGGCCAATCCTCCAGCTTTTGCCAACCAACTTTTCCAAGACATCATGCGGCAATGGGAACAGAGCTTCAGCGAGATCATGTCAGAACAACTGCAGTTCATCCGAAACCCTTCTCGTTCGGCCCCTCAAGGGCCCCAAGTCATCACCATGGCGTTTCGATCAATCGAGAAGATGGCCGAAAAGGGTCCCGGTGGACGTTGCCTAATGCAATTTGTCCGTCCACACCTCAATGCCTTCCGGAATAATTCTGCCCAAATACAACAGACAACGATCACGCAAGGGAAACGTATTTTCGATAATCAAGTCGCACCCATTCTATTTGGCAGCCTGAGCAAGCAAATTGGCGAACTCATGTCGGCGGCCCTCGCCCTGACGCCTCAAGAGATGCTCCAAGCGAAAGTTCAGTCAAGAGGCATGGATCAACGGCAAGCTTTCTTAGACGATCGCTTCTTTTCTGAAGGACAGATCGTGAGTCGAGGATTCACACAAGATGATACCAAGGCCCTACTCGGAGATGTGGTCCCGGGGTTAGGGGATATTATTGATATTAAAAATGCCGTCCTTGCAGACCAACTCTTAAATCCCCGCGATCTCTATGCTGCCGCCACACAAATTGAATTCCTAACCAAGTCACTGAATAACCCCACTCAACGAGGGCAAGCTCTCAATGCGGTCAGAACCGCGCTGGATCCCAACTCTCCCTGGACCGAATCCCTGTATATCGATATCGGGATGGAAATCCTCCGTGTGGTGGGAAAGAATTATCTTGATAGCGAACTACCTGGCGGAGGGAGCTTCCTCATTCGCTCCGCCGTCGAAGTATTGGACTTTGGCGAACAAACCGTGGGGACCGTCGTGCAGAGCGTGGCCGGCCTCGTTCCAGAAGCCGGGGGAATTGTCTCCGGTCTTGCCAAGGTCACACCTGACGTTATTTGGAAATTGGCCATCAACAATATCATCGTCGGGAGCGTCAAAGGGGGAGCGCACTATGCCTATGGAAAAGTCATCGACGAGGCCAAGAACGCACTCAAAACCGGGAAACCCTATGCTGCGATCCAGCAACATGCCGGGCCTTTATCTGCTCTCCTTCGCTATTTGCCATCGAAACAACAAATCATCTTACTGGCCAGTACGCACACGGAAGATACCCGGAAGGCCTTAGAACAATACAACCGAAGTGTCATGCAGCTCGCAGAAGCTGCCACCAGGTAAAAACTGGAGAACCTAGAGCACCTGGAAGAGTCCATTTTTTCTTTCTAGGAAAAGGAGGCATTATGCGAACGAACAAAACCACCATTTTTTTATCCATGGCCGGGGCCTTCATGGCCTGGTGTTTTGCGGGAATACAGCCGACTTTCGCAGACACTACCGTGACTCTGGAGCAACCTGTGCATTTCACGAATGCCGAGGGGAGTGATGTGGTGCTTGAGGCCGGAGAGTATGCGGTCGAACCGGCTGAAGGGTGGCTACGAATCACCCCCAGCGAAGGGCAGGCGGTGGATGCTCTCTTGTTGGAGGCACAGTCGGCCGAACATGAAGAATCTCTCACCGCTCCTCTAGTGATTTCAGCTCAAGGAGAACAGGCTGACACCCACCATCTGGCGTTGCTGTTGCCTGACGGCAAACGGCTGGAATCTATCGGAAGTTACAGTGGCCTCCGATCGAGAGGCACTCTTTCGTTATTGACCATTCAACGACTCAGGACTCTTTCCACCACAACCTCAAGCACCACGGCCCCGGAATATTCGACCCCCATTTTTGGCGGAGGGGGAGGAAATAACTCGTATAACTTGGACTGCGGCAATGGGGCCGTTCTTGTCGGGGCAACCTATAAAGCAGGACTGTGGATGGATGCCTTGGGAATTATTTGTCAACAGGTCAATCCGCAAACCGGCGCCTTAGAACGGGAATTTACGAGAGGTCCCATAGGAGGAACCGGAGGCCAAGCCAAAATCGCACGCTGTGCATCCGGACGGGTTGCACAGGGCATCAGGGCTTTTTCCGGGCAATATATCAATAAGTTTTATATGCGGTGCAGCCAGTGGGATACCTCTAGAAAGGCACCAGTATTCAGTGAAATTTGTAACCCGGGTACCATAGCTTGTCTGACCTTTGGAGGGAGCGGCGGATCTGCGAGCGACCCCTTCTTTTGTCCAGCTAGCATGGCCGGGAAAGCCTTTCGAGGGCGATCTGGCTGGTATGTGGATAGCGCCCGCTTTGTGTGCGATACCTGGGACAAATGATTCGCCAAGTTCGCCGGCACAGGAAATTGCAAAGCCAAGCTAACCATGTTTCTTTGATAACTCCCTAATAAAAAAAGGAGACGTTATGCGACAGACCAAAACCACCATCTTGTTATCCATGTCCGGGGCGTTCCTATTCTGGTGTATAGGAGGCATCCCGTCGGCTATGGCCGACACAACCATTATCTTGGAGCAACCCGTACACTTCACCAATGCCGAAGGCAGTGACGTCGTACTTGACGCCAAAACCTATACCGTTGGGGCCGCAGACGAATGGCTACGGGTGACCCCAAGCGAAGGGCAAGCAGTCGATGCGCTGTTATTGGAAGCCCAGACCGCGACCCATGAAGAATCACTGACAGAACCGCTGGCGCTTTCCGCGGATGGCGAACAACCCGACACCCACCACCTCGTTTTGCTGCTACCTGGCGGGAAGCGATTGGAAGCAATCGGCAGTTACAGTGGTCTCCGATCCAGGGGCACGCTCTCCTTACTGTCCATTCAACGATTAACAACCCTTTCTAGCACCCAAAGTACCGCCTCGACGGAATATTCCACGCCACTGTTTGGAGGCGCTGGGGGAAATCACAGTTACAATCTTGATTGTGGTGCCGGAAGCATCATGGTCGGGGCCATTTATAAAAGTGGATCGTGGATGGATGCATTAGGAACCATTTGCCAACGAGTGAACTCCCAAACTGGAGCCCTAGGAGATGAGTTTACCCGTGGGCCGGTTGGTGGCGTCGGCGGTTCAGCAAAAACTGCCCGATGCCCCCAAGGTCAAGCTGTCCAAGGCATCGTCATACGATCAGGTCAATTTGTGAATGGTGGAACATTTTTTTGTCGTGATTGGCTCACCGCGCAGAAGCAACCCCGATATTCAACCACAGTACATTGCGAGGAAGGAACGTGCAGGAGTTTTGGAAGCGGAAGTGGAGGGTATAACGAGTCATTTTTCTGCCCTTCAGGAAAAGTCGGCAAAGCCTTTCGCGGGAAATACGGCTGGTACATCGACAGCACCCGCTTTGTGTGTGACTTCTGGGATAAATAATTTTCAAGTTATCCTCTGGAGGCAGAAATAGTGGAATCCGAAGCCTAAAAAATGAATCCTCAAAAACCTTTGTTAAAGGAGAACGCTTTATGCAAAAGCACAAACCCACCCTCTTGATAGCCATGGCAGGAGCGTTTATGGCCTGGTGTTTCGTCGGGATCCTCCCAGCCTTTGCCGATACGACCATCACTCTGGACCAACCAGTCCACTTCACCACAGCTGAGGGAAGTGACCTGGTCCTTGAGGCAGGTTCGTATGCCATAGAAGCGGCCGATGAATGGCTAAGAATGACCCCCAGCGAAGGGCAGGCGGTCGATACCATGTTATTGGAGGCCCATGCGGCCAGACATGAAGAATCTCTCACCGCACCTTTGGCCGTTTCCGCTCAGGGAGAACAACCGGACACCCACCATATTGCCTTGCTGCTGCCAGACGGGAAGCGGTTGGAAGCCATTGGAAGCTACAGCGGCCTTCGCTCCAGAGGCACGCTCTCCTTACTGTCCATTCAACGTCTAAAAACCCTTTCTACCACTCAAAGCACCGCACCAACCGAATACTCTACGCCACTCTTTGGAGGGGGAGGAGGTAACTATTCGTACAACCTCGATTGTGGTAATGGAGCGGTGATGGTTGGTGGCATCTGTAAGGGTGGGGTGTGGTTGGACGGCTGAGGAAGCATTGGCCGACAGGTGAACAGTCAAGCCGGGGGCT
>QJYE01000444.1 GCA_003235785.1 Nitrospirota bacterium | reverse complement strand
GCCACTTCTCGAAAGAGTCAAATTCCTTTCCATCTTTTTCAATAACCTCGATGAGTTTTTCATGATTCGCATCTCAGGCCTGCGCGAACAATTAACGAGCGGGGTCCTGGAAGCCTCGTTGGATGGCACCAGCCCTTCGGAGCAATTGGGGAAAATTCGGGACGTCCTGATGCAGAGCTTTACGCGTATCTCACGATGTTGGCAGGAGGATTTATTACCCAACCTGGCCAAAGCCGGAATTCATATCCTTTCCTATCAAGAGGTGAAGCCCAAACAACGCTCCTTACTTCGACGATATTTTCGAAAAGAAATCTTTCCTGTTCTCACGCCCTTAGGGTTTGATCCCACCCATCCCTTCCCCCATATCTCGGACTTGACCGTCAACCTCGCGGTCGTCGCCAACGATCCGGAACGTGGGGAATGTTTCGCCCGCATCAAAGTGCCCGCCATTTTTCCCAGGCTCGTTCGCCTACCTGATGAACAACAGGTAACGGATGATCAACAATTAGGATTAGAGAGCGTACAAGAAGCCACCAATTTTGTGTGGCTCGAAGACATCATTGCCGCTAATTTAGATCTTTTATTTCCGGGGGTTACCGTCCAAGCCGCCTATTATTTCCGAATTACCAGGGACGCAGATTTTGAGATTGAAGAAGATGAAGCGGCAGACCTCTTGGCCGCCATTGAAGAACAAATTGATCTTCGCCAATACGGGTCAGTGGTGAGATTGGAAATGGCTCAACACACGCCAGACTTCATTAAGGATATCCTTGTCCGAAATCTCACCTTAGCCCCCTATCAGGTCTATACCTACGATTTTCGCCTTGGCTTATCGAACTTAATGGAATTGGCAAGCATTGAACGGAGCGACCTGAAATATCCGCCCTATCACCCGACGGTGTTACAAGATCCCGGGTCCAAGGAATCCTTATTTGCGCTTATTAAAAAGGAGGACATCATTCTCCATCACCCATTCGACAGCTTTGCCCCGGTGGTCGACTTCATTCGACAGGCCGCCCTGGACCCACAAGTCTTAGCCATCAAACAGACGCTGTATCGCGTCGGGTCCAACTCCCCAATCGTCGCGGCCTTAATGGAGGCTCGACAAAACGGAAAACAAGTGGCCGTCCTGCTTGAACTCAAAGCACGCTTTGATGAAGAAAACAATATTGAATGGGCGAGAAAACTCGAAGATGAAGGCGTGCATGTCGTCTATGGCGTCCTCGGGCTCAAAACCCATGCAAAAGTCTGCATGGTCGTGCGACGGGAACCGGAAGGCATCTATCGGTATTTACATCTTGGAACGGGTAATTACAATCCCACCACCAGCCGAATCTATACTGATTTAAGTTTTTTTACGTGCGATAAGGTCATGGGAGAAGATGTCACCGATCTTTTTAACGCCCTGACGGGATATTCAAAAAAATCGACCTACGCCAAATTGCTTGTCGCGCCAGGAAGCATCCGCGAACAACTCACAGCACGTATCACCAGAGAAATCGCTCGGCAGCACGAACACGGCGACGGCTATATCGTCTTCAAGATAAATGCTCTAGTTGATAAAGCCTGCATTCAAGCCCTCTATCAAGCCTCTCAAGCTGGCGTAAAAATTGATCTCCTCATTCGAGGCATGTGCGGCCTCCGACCTGGCGTACCGGGACTCAGCGAAACCATTACCGTCACCTCGCTGGTCGGACGGTTCCTGGAACATTCCCGCTGCTTTTATTTCCGCAATGGAGGAAACGATGAACTCTTCATCGGAAGCGCGGACCTCATGACGAGAAACTTAGACCGACGGGTGGAAATCTTATTTCCCATCGAAAACCCCAAGCTTCGAAAATATATGGTGGAATCGATCCTCACACCCTATCTCCAAGACAACACCCAAGGACGCCGACTGGAATCAGATGGCACCTACACCCGAATCACCCCAGCCCCTGACGCCCCTCCCTTTAATGCGCAAGATTGGTTCGTCTCACAATCAAAAGGCAAAGGAACCAAACAGCAATCAACCTAAGGGGTGCCGTCCTTTACTAAAATCCTAAGTTGAATCGCTCTCAATTGGTTAGGAGGGAATTACATCCGTCAATCCCTACCAAAAATTCTTACACTCAGATGATCCTAAAAACGGCAGTTGGCAGGTTCGGAACCTTTCGACGCGCCCACGCCGCAGGCTGCTCAGGGCAAACGGACCCTTCCGTTGGTGAATGGGTCAAAAACCGTTCGTGCTGAGCATGTCGAAGCATGGGCGGTGTTTCACCACAGCAACTACCGTTTTTAGGATGATCCACGTGATACATATCAAACGGTTGTTGCCTTTGCGTTCAAGGGAGTGTGGAATAACAATAATTCCCAAGGGCATATTTGCCCACAGGAACGTTGGATATCAGAGGCCTCAGGGCGGTTCAAAAAAGTTCGTCCAGCAAGGCCGCAGTATTGCTTGCTGCATCCCGTAGGGGGCGACCGTTGTTTGCGCGCGGAGCGTACTTCCAGTACGTGAGCACAGGAAAATGGCGAGAACGCCGCTGGCGGCTTTTTTCAACAGCCCGTTTAATATTTTGGCTGAAATCTGGCCAAACCCACACACAGCCAAAACTTCATCAACAAAATCCCTCTACTTCTCTTAAGATGTCGCCTAACAGAGGCAGCAAGATTCACGATCAACCAGATTCAAGCCCGCAATCAGATCAGAAAAAGCTCGAATCAAAAACTCCGCAAGTAAAATTCCGAATTCAATCCATAATCCTTAGCACAAGTCATAATGGAGAGATGATAAAATGACCTGATTTCATCCGAATGATTTGCAACGCAACTAGTTTTGACGACTGTGGAGGGCAGATTTCGGAGAAGAATAGTACGATACTCGTGAAGGAATATCCCGGTCAGACCTTTTGTATACAGAATATTACTGAGGAGGCCGGTAAATAGTGCGTAGTTTCTCAGGCAG
>QJYE01000335.1 GCA_003235785.1 Nitrospirota bacterium | reverse complement strand
ACCGTAAATCCCACGTGTAAATCGTATTGATAGACCGCTCTCCCAAAATAGTCATAATTTCAGGAAACGAATGGCCTTCCAGTTTCAATCGAAACATTTTTTGGCACCGTTCCCCTAATTGTTGGAGCGCGGCAATCAGATGCGTCACGCGCTCTTTTTGCTCCGCTTGCATAGCTGGGTCATCTCCGGGATCGACAAGCGGTGGGTCATCTACCGATTCCTGGTTGTATTCCCCATGTCTCAACATTTTTCGATGGCGATCCAGCATTTTAAAGCGCAGGATTTGAAACGAGAGGGGAACCAACTCGGTTAATTCTGTCACGTGAGGGTATTTTTCGTGCAAGACCATCATGACATCTTGAGCTACGTCCTCCGCTGCCTCCCTCAACCCACGAGATGTCGCGAACGCCACAATCCTTTCACGGAGCTGGCGCAAAATGTCCTCACGAGTCATACCCGCCATGTATGTCCCTTCATACCAAACTCACTTTCCTCTCAAATCACCCCTGCTTCGCATCCTTCCACTTCTGGGGAAATGATCACGGGTCACACCACAAGCCAACAACAATGCCCAGAAGTCCATTGGCCACCACGAACAACTGAGGAGCAAGAAAAAGAATCAGAGGGAGGTTAAATACACTGCGATTCCAAGAACGACTAAACTGAGCAAGAGAATAGAACGTTGAACCCAGACCACTTTTCCGGCAAACAACAGGGGGGGCGTGTCGGCCCGCTGACTCTTTCCGATCGCTCCATAGGGGTCCAAGATCGGATCGTGGACAAAGATAAGCCCCCCGACAATGGCAAAGACAAAGAGCTTAAGCATCATGATCAAGCCCCAACTCGTTTCAATACGTGCCGAGCCGCTTTCGTCTAACAATTGTGACGCCCCCGTGAAAATGAGCACCATGAGACTCACCCACCCCACGGTCTTAAAGCGCTGCCCTATTTTCTGGGCCATCTCCATGGCCTCTTTCGATGGCGTCTTGGTCTTGCCTTCCAGAAGGCTGGGTCTCACCGCCAATTGAAAAAACAACCAACCCCCAATAAAGGTGATCACCGCGACTAAATGTATCCAGGTTACGACGTACGCAGGCATGTCTCCACTCCTTTAATTTCCAATGACCACAGGGTCCCCAATCATACCCACTGGCCAGTCGAAAGACTACTGCGGGAGCATGAAAGAATGGCAGAACCCCCGCAGCCTTTTCCCATTGCCATGTTCTCAGTTAACATCCTTAAAAAGAGTAGGTGGGCCTGTGGCCATTTTTTGGAAAGGCATTTTCCATGAAACGGATTTTTTACACTTCACCAATTGCCTCTAGGTTTCAGGGAATCGGCATCGCCTTGATTTTACTGGTGAGCACCATGTTCTTGCCTCATCCCCTTCTGGCTGGTGAACAGGATCAAATTCGTTGGGACAACAAGTATGCGACGGAGAAATATCTGTTTGGGCGGAAAGCCATTCCATTTTTACGGGACCATATCGACCTCTTGCCTAAAGGCCCGGTGCTGGATCTGGCAATGGGCGAAGGCCGAAATGGCGTCTTTCTCGCGGCTCAGGGCTATCAGGTTACTGGAGTGGATATTTCAGAGGAGGGCCTCAAGAAAGCTCAAGCCTTAGCCGCTGAACGTGGCGTGACCCTGAAAACAGTGGTCGCGGATCTTGACACTTATGACATCCCTCCCAATACTTTCGATGTGATTATCTGCACTTATTATCTCCAACGCGATCTCTTTCCTAAAATTGTGTCCGCGCTAAAACCCGGCGGTGTGGTGGTGATCGAAACCTATACCGTGGATCACCTACAATACCGGCCAACGTTCAACAGAGCCTTCCTGCTGAAACCCAACGAGCTCTTGACGATGCTTCCAGGCCTACGAGTCTTGCGCTATCAAGAAGTCGACAATGGACATGCCGCATTTGCCAGCATTTTGGCCAAAAAACCACAATAACAGAAAGCCGACCACCGGGACGTCTCAATAAACGTTTTCTCTACTCACTCCTAACTCCTTACTTTTTACCATTCCTCAGAGGTTGCGGCCATTCCGAGAGTTCCGGTACCCTTGCAGCTTCCTTTTGCCTTCATGAAACGGAATAGACCTATATGACTGACTCCGCAACCACCGACCCCATTGCCGACCCCTGGCTGGAAATCGGCCCTCAAGCCTTAGACGAGGACCTACTCAGCCAACGCGCCTGGCGCATGCCCGATATTGTCATTTATCAGCATGGGCCCGAAGAATGGTGGGTGGCCCCACTCGATGAAGAATTGCCTCTAGTCCGGTTAAACCGGATGGGCGCTGCATTGCTTGGGGCTATGGATGGCCGCCTGACCATTGGGGCCTTGCTCAATCAATATGGCAAATGGGTCTGTAGCCCCACGCAGCAAAATGGCCGTTGGCACCTAGAACGATGGGCGCAACCACGGTTTTCCCTGGCATACTATGGCACCGAACCGCCCAGCGGACACAGCGCCGAAGCCAAATGGGATCTTTTACTCCAAAAAGTGCGCCAAGGCTGGCATCAGAATGTCAAAGCGGAAACCGAAGATCATTTGTCCACTTTTCATGTCCAGGGCATACAAGGCCCACACGGACATTTTGAACTGATAGAAACGACGGTTTCCCACCTCTTCCGCGAACCCTGCGAGGCCATGAACGGGACAACCTATGGGCGGCTCTTGGGGAAAACCTTACGTCAAATGGGGTGGCTCTCGCCCAAACCTAAACGCATTGTGGAAGTGGGTGCGGGACTGGGCTATGTCTCCAAGGAACTGGCGGGAGAGCTCTCCGCGGAAGAACGAAAAGGCATTCAGTATACCTTTCTTGATCTGACCGGCCCCTTCCTCGGATCACAAACCTCTCTGGCTCGACAGGCCGGATGGGCAGCCACCGCCATTCGAGCCAGCGCCGAACGCATGCCCTTGGCGCACAATTCCGTTGATCTGCTC
>QJYE01000380.1 GCA_003235785.1 Nitrospirota bacterium | reverse complement strand
GAGAAGGCTTGGATGCATGCTGACCGTTCGTGAAATACTGGAGCATGTCTTTACAGAATAGCAGGTCGTGTCGCTCATGAATGCCGATCACTCACCAGAAGACGAGACGCCGCATTCCTCCCGAACCCCACTCATTCCCATTGGCTTAGCCATCGTCACGGTACTGATGGTGCCCGTATTGCTTTATTCCGTTGGACCCGAAGGGCCCTTGAAGGTTGGCGATGTGGTCTTTACAAGGGACCGTCATCGCGTCAAATTTCTGGATCCCAATATTTCACCAATCCAAGGTTACCAAGGTTTTTGTATTCTTGAATCAAGGGTACAGTTGGTGATACAGAAAATAGAGACGATGTCAGGGAGTGGGATGGTGGCGGAACCCATTGGCGTTGAGAAGATCGATGTGCCGTACTGCCCTCCTCGAACATCGGTCCTTCTCCATCCTTCTCAAGTGACCTTAAAAGCCGATCTTTGGGGTGGTCTGCGGGATTCGTTCTTGAATCTCGTGCCAGGACGATCATAAGTGGATAAGAGGGACATTCGAAAATTCCTGACACTTATGACTTGAGTTTATGCGCAAACTGTTGGCGAAATTTGGCGATCTTGGGTGAAATGAGATACGCGCAATAGGGTTGCGAGGGATTCCGGACATAATATTCCTGGTGGTAATGTTCAGCTATATAAAAGGTGGAAGCTGGAACAACCTCAGTCACAATAGGAGCATTGAAAATCTTAGCTTTCGTTAATTGTTCTATCACTTCTTTGGCCGTCGCTTCCTGCTCTGGTGAATGATAAAAAATGGCCGAACGATATTGGGTGCCGGTATCATTCCCCTGCCGGTTCAATGTCGTAGGATCGTGAGTCCCAAAAAATATTTCCAAAATTTCCCCAAAGGAAATTACGCGTGGATCGAACCGAATTTGGATAATCTCGGCATACCCGGTGGTTCCGCTGCACACCGCCTCATAGGTTGGATTGGGACGCCCTCCCCCCATGTATCCCGACTCTACGGATTCCACGCCTCGTACTTGATCAAACACCGCCTCTAAGCACCAAAAACATCCCCCACCTAATGTGGCCAGTTCGCTTCCCGTTGATGGTGATTGTGCTGTATCTGTCATGCTGGACTCCATTCTTGTGAGAGACTCGGTCAAGGTCTTAGGCCATTCCTAATGTCAAAGAGTTATACCATGGGGCGTTGCCGTGGGCTACCGAATGTGAAGGTTATGTTTTTTATGGTGAAACCATCATGCGGATTTCTTTGCTTTTTGGTAATGTGTGCACACGATGCGAGTGGTCTGGGCAACGGACATCCATTTGAACTTTCTTCAGCCGCGTGAGCGAGCCGCTTTTTATTCGTCTTTTCATGGTGGTCAGCCGGATGCGGTTTTTATTACCGGTGATATTGCGGAAGCGCCTTGCCTTCATGAGCTTCTTGGTGAAATGCAGCAAGCGATTGCAGTGCCCCTGTATTTTGTCTTGGGAAATCACGACTTTTATCATGGGGCCATTGAAACCGTCAGGCGTGGAATCCAGGATTGGTGTTCAACTCAATCGGGACTGACCTATCTCTCTTCTTCAGGGCTCATTGAACTCACACCCAAGACAGTCTTGATCGGCCATGATGGGTGGGGGGACGGGCGTTATGGAAATTACCACCAGTCACCCGTCAGGCTTAGCGATCAAGAAGTGATTTGGGATTTTCAAGGGTTGGATAAACAGTCAATCCTTGCCAAGCTTCACACGTTGGGAGATGAGGCGGCTCTGCACTTAGGTGAAATGTTGACCAGGGCGGCCGGCTCATATGAACAGGTTATCTGTCTCACCCATGTGCCACCCTTTAAGGAAGCCTGTTGGTATGAGGGAAAGATGGGCAATGACGATTGGTTGCCATTTTTTGCCTGTCAGGCTGTGGGGGAGGTGTTACTGGAAATGACGCGAGCGCATCCGGATTGTCAAGTGACTGTATTCTGTGGGCATACGCACCATGCCGGTATTGTCCAGATATTACCCAATCTTTGCGTGAAAACCGGATCAGCCGAGTACGGTCAGCCTCATGTGGAAGAATTTTTTATTATCGAATAGTGGGCATTTCTCAACGAAGCGAATGAGTCGATAGAAAGGAATCGTGGGAACCTTCAGACGAAGCGTTGGCGCTCTTCTTCGGTGGGCACGCGGCAGGATTCCGACTTGCCCATCCACTGGTACCGATGGCGAGCGATGAAGTCGTAAATGATGTCTCGAATGGGACGGGGGATAATCATGAACACGCCAAGAAGGGACCAAGGAATTCCCAATTGTCCAAGGATCTTCAGTGCGGCGGTAGATTTCGTAAACAGCTTCCCCTGTTCGATTAACAGGAAGGTTTCGTAGTCATCGGTCGAGAGTTGAAATTGTCGCAGGATTTCTTGGGCCGGTGAAGATTGGAGCGTACCGAATTTGAAGCGGCCGGGTGAGTCTCGCTCCAATACAAAGTTCACAAAGGCATTGCAGAAATTGCAGACCCCATCAAAGACAATTACCCGTTCGTGCTGGCCCCATGCATGCGACTGTACTGAAGATCCCTGTTTCACGTGATATTCTCTTTTGCCCGATGGTCCTTTGATATAGGCCGGTCCATCTCTAATGAATGTCCTACCTCACTATGGTACCTCAGAGGAAGGGCTGTTTGCATAGATACGGCTAGAGGCTCTAATTGGCTATGGAGGGACGACGCCCGAAAATTTGTGATGCCCGAACTTTGAGCCATGCGTGTATTGGTACGAGGTCAAAGAAAATAAGATAGACAAACGGGATTAAGAGAAAATTGACGTCCATTAAGATAAATGTGGAAATGTGAAAGGTAATGACGCCAGCCAGGAAGAATGCACGTAGCTTCACTGATTTGATGAACAGGATCAAGGGGAAGCCCAGTTCGAAGGCGAGTACCATATGTGAGAAAATCTGAATCAGTTCAGGATGCTGGGCCAGTTCAAAGCTTAGGCTGTTTTTGACAAGCTCCCCTTCACCCGTGACTCCCCACCGAACCGACCGTTTGATGAGCACTTCCTGAATTCTTCCCTCCCCGGCAAACCACATCCAACCGGATACTCGCACTTTTGCGATCACACTCCAAAAATAAAAGAGGGCGACATACAGTTGCATGGTTTTGATGGGCCAACTGGCCTCCCATTCCTGGACAGGAGCAAATTGGTGTTGGCTCGCATCACGAGAATGGACTTCTCCGCATTTTGAAAGAAGAAATAAAAACAGTATTTGCATGGGGATGATGTAACGATGATGAACGTCTCCACTAAAACTGTCTCGTACTCCCTTTAAATAGAAAATACACAGGATGATGACCATAATCGATGCCCGTGTCCATTTCCCGAGGATCATAGCGACGGTTGCGGCCATAAGGACCACATAGGTGATAAAGGAGAGGATCGGGATATGGTATTGGATGCCTAGGACTTTGAAGTACCAAATAGGCTCGAGGAAGTAATACATCGACCCGAACGGATTGAGGGTCAGAACGGTGGCAAATTGCCAGGTGTGGAAAACAAGAAGCCCGCATCCAATGTACATTCTCAGCAGACCAAGGCTTTCCCCTGAAAACCCGGTGAAGAAAAATTGGTTCCAGACTCGGCTGAGCCCTTTACAACTGCTCATGTTCCCACCTTGGCAACCATTCATCATGCCATTCCATGAGTGCTTCTTTATGTTTGATTTCGACCGGGCTGAGGTCGCCTTTTATTAAGTCCGCTTTCCGGTAAACGCGCCTTTTATAATCGGCCTCCATTCGAACGATAAACTTCGGGTCGGATGGTTCGTGTCGTAATGTTTTATTAAGGGTCCAGAACATTCTCCAATCCCAATCCACCGAAAAATTCGGTTCATCTTCATCCAACCCACGAACCAATCGGTTGAGGGCCCCCAGTTCGGTATTGCCCTGTTTATGTTTAGGAGGGGCGGAGCCAAAGATCCTGGAATAATACAGCCGGCGAAAATTGGGTTTGGGAATATTCAGATCCTTTGCAGAAACGTAGCTCGTGGAGCCGTCCCGATGGGTCACTAAAATCCCTTTTCCATATTTATCTTTATCCCAGACCTTGGCCGAAATCGTTTCACTTGGTTCAAAGACGCTATACATGGGAACCCAGGTGAGCGGGAAGTAATCAACGCGAAAAATGACTGCTCCCCATACGACGATCAGATACAAGACGATAATGATATTGACTGTTCGTCGACTCAATGGAGGCGTTTCCTTTGGAGACAAATGGAGAAAGATATTTGCAGGCTATTATCCTCTAAAAAGTAACACATCACAAGAATGAAACAAAGAAAAGGAGCTGGTTTCTCTTTTGGATTACGTTATGATGATCGGTGATTGGCAATCAAGATTTTTCTTTGGGTGGAGGGTTCGCCCTTCTTGGATTCATCGGGTAAGACAGTCGAAGTCAATTTTCGCTATATGATGCATTCTCTGTCGCATGTTCTGCACTCGATGTTCAGTCGTGTCGTGCTTGTGGAGCGAGAAGAAATTCCTGCCCTGCTGTGGTCGTTTGCCTATTTCTTTTGTGTGCTGGCGGCCTACTACATTCTCCGTCCCGTTCGTGACGAAATGGGAGTTCTATCGGGAGCGCACAAGCTTCCATGGTTGTTCTCTGCCGTGTTTTTCACCATGCTGGCCGTCATTCCTCTGTTTGGCTGGGTGGCGGGCCATTTCCCCATTCGTCGGTTGTTGCCAACGGTGTATGGGTTTTTCATCCTGAATCTATTGGCGTTTTACGTGGCCTTAAAAAGTGGGTTCGGGTTGCAGGCGATCGGGCCGATTTTTTTCGTATGGTTGAGCGTGTTTAATCTTTTTGTCGTATCGGTATTTTGGAGCTTTATGGCCGATGTGTTTCCTACGGATGCGGCACGTCGACTGTTTGGTTGTATTTCCGCAGGAGGCAGTCTTGGCGCCATGACCGGTCCTTTTATTACCGCTATGGTTGTGAAAGGTGTCGGGGTTCAGGGCCTCTTGGTGGTGTCCGGGATGCTTTTATTGTTCGCGGTCGGATGCATTGTGGCCCTGCTGAAGTGGTATCACGCGTACCATGGCATTGATTTGGGACGCACACATCTGTCGACTGCCAAGGATCCAGATGCCGCTCCGCCAGGCATGTGGGTCGGGGTCGTACGTATTGTTCGCTCGCCCTATTTGAGAGGCATTGCCTTATATCTCATGTGTTACTCGGTGCTTTCCACTTTTCTGTATTCCCAGCAAACCATCCTGATTCCCGAAGTCATGCCGTCTTCTGAAGATCGCATTCAATTGTTCGCGTCAGTCGATCTTGGCATCAATGTCCTGGCTTTCAGCCTGCAGTTTTTCGCCATAGGATGGTTGCTGACACGGTTCGGGGTGGTGATCATGTTGGCCGTGATGCCCATCGTGTCGTTGATTGGATTCGGGGTGTTCGGCCTGGCGACGGTGTTGCCGGTCTTGATCGGGTTTGGGGTGTTGCGGCGGGCGGGAGAATTCTCCATTACCAAACCTACACGAGAAACGTTGTTTACCGTGGTTCCACGGGAAGAAAAATATCAAGCCAAGAATGTGATTGATACGGTGGTCCATCGAGGGGCGGATGCCACTGGAACGGGGATTGTCTCCATGTTCCATACATGGGGGATGGGGTTGTCCCACATGGCCTTCGCAGCCATGCCGATAGCGGCCCTCTGGCTGGGAACGGGAATTTGGTTGGGAAGACGGCATGAAGCCATTCGACGAAAATAATGGCCCTTGATAGGTGATAGGCATGATTGCGATTACCGGGTTTCCGGCGGGGAGAGAATAGTGGTGAAACTGTTCTCCTTACACAAGCCTATTGGAGTTATCAGATGAGTGATGCGCTGTTTACCTATGGAACCTTGCAAATTCCCGAAGTGATGGAAGCGGTGGCTGGCCAGGCCTTGTCCTGGGTGGGGGCGGAAGCGCCGGGGTTCATCCAGTTCCGTTTTACGGACCGCATCTATCCGGGGATGGTTGCTCGAGAGGGCGCGACGACCCCGGGACGTGTCTATACGGCTTTGAGTCGTCAGGCTTGGGAACTCTTGGATCGATTTGAAGACCCGATTTATCGACGTGATCTGATTGAAGTGTACCGGTCAGATGGCTCAAGGATGACGGCTCATGCCTATGTCCTACCCGTCGATCAGCAACACCTGCTGTCTTCCGAGATTTGGCAGATGGATTGGTTTATCCAAACCCATTTGGAAGGATATGTGAGTCGGTGCCGAGTATTTTATGAAATGTTCACTTCTGGGCGTTTCTCTGGATCTCATTATTGCGGGTCAGGGTTGCACCCTGCGGGGGAGAGCATCCCATTGCCTGGAGGAGGAGAGGACTCTTCTCAAAAGGCTGAATCATGATGAAGTCTTCCAATCGACCCCTCCTCATTGTGATGTTCATCACGATGGTCATTTTTGGCGGGGCCTTAATCTATTTCACGATGGAGTATCTCTCGCAGGTCACCCAGCCTGGCAACAGCCCCTCAGATGAGGTCACGAGCCACCAAATCGGGATGTGGATTTTGGTCGTGACGATGCTGGCAGGCATGCCGGCTGTGGGGTTTGGCGCGTATGTCACGTATGTCGGAACAAGAATTCGTGCCACACAACAATGGCCTCCATCGGGGATGGGATTTCGGGCGAAGGCTCCCGTCCTGTTGGGCGATCGAGCGTTGCTCCTGGGGGCAGTGGTGATGGGCCTTGGGTTCGTGCTTGTCGTGTGCGGGTTGATCCTGCCGGTGGTTGGCTGGAAGCTAGGGAATGCTTTTCTCGAATGAACAGGATTTTTGTTTTCTAGTAGAGAGGGGACGATAGCACAGAGGATCATGAGATGATCCAAAAATTATGACCGGGTGGGATTGGGCGATACTTGCGGCTTTCGTGATCTATGCCCTGCAAGCGGGGTTTCGAGAACGAGCGGCAGCGTCCCAAAATCTTGAAGAATATTTTCTTGCGGGCCGCAGTCTTTCCGGATGGAAGGCAGGGATAAGTATGGCGGCCACGCAATTTGCGGCCGACACCCCATTGTTGGTTACCGGACTGGTGGCCACGGCTGGCATTTTCGCATTGTGGCGATTGTGGATTTATGCCCTGGCGTTTCTCATGATGGGATTTCTGCTGGCTCCGAGTTGGCGGCGGGTCGGGGTACTCACCGATGCCGAGTTGACGGAAGTGCGATATGGTCATGGGACGGCGGCCGTGTTGCGGGGTGTCAAAGCGATTTATTTCGGCACCATTGTCAATTGCACGGTGTTAGCCATGGTGCTGTTGGCGGCCACACGACTCGCGGAACCATTTCTTCTCTGGAACCAGTGGCTCCCCGAGGGTGTCTTCGATGGGTTCGTTCACATCGTAAAATGGGCGGGTGTCCCGTTTACCGTTGGCGGGTTGGAAGCGGAAAATGTGTGGGTTCGTTCAGCCAATAACCTCTTATCGATTGGGGCGATCGTCTCTGTCACGGTGTTGTATTCCACCACCGGCGGGCTACGGAGTGTGGTGGCCACCGATCTGGTGCAATTTGGGATCGGCATCGTGGCGAGTCTGGCGTTTGCCTGGGTGGTGGTGGACCATGTGGGTGGTCTGGCGTCGTTGACGCAACGCCTTCAGGAACAGTTTGCGGCATCTTCGGGCTATCCGCTGACCGGAAATGAACTGCTTGCCTTCACGCCGTTTGGGGCTAAAGATGCGACCATGATGGTGCTGTTGGTCTATGGATTTCAATGGCTGCTGCAAATGAATGCAGATGGGACCGGCTATCTGGCCCAACGATCCATGGCTTGTCGCAGTGATCAGGATGCGCGAGTGGCTGCCGTGGTGTTTACGGTCGCTCAAGTCATGCTCCGCAGTTTAATCTGGTTACCCTTGGCGCTAGGCTTGCTTCTGGTGTTTCCTCCACCGCCGGAGACCCTGGGGCCTCAGTTCATTGCGGCTCGCGAATTCACCTTTGTGCAAGGGATTCATGACCTTTTACCGCCTGGGCTCAAAGGATTGATGGTGGTCGGGATGTTGGCGGCCTTGGCTTCAACCGTTGACACGCATTTGAATTGGGGGGCGTCCTATTGGACCAATGATCTCTATCGCCGGTTCATTTGTGAGGGCTGGCTGAAGCGCTCTCCTTCTCCTCGTGGGTTGGTCTGGGTCGCACGCGGGAGTAATTTGCTCATTCTGTTGATCGCACTGTGTATCCTCCCGTGGCTGTCATCTATTCAGACTGCTTGGCAAATTAGTTTATTGCTTGGGGCGGGGATGGGCGTGTTGTTGGTGCTGCGTTGGATCTGGTGGCGTGTGACGGCTTGGGGTGAATTGGCCTGTATTATCGCGTCGGTGATCATGGCGCCATGGTTGTTGTGGGTTTTTCCCGGGCAGCAGGAGGAAATGCGGTTATTGATCATGGGCATCGGAGCCGGCGTCATTGGTGTCACCGTGTCGTGGTTTACCGGACCGGAAGAGGTCGATCGGTTGGAAACCTTTTACCGGCGCGCGCATCCTCCTGGATTTTGGGGCCCGATTGAACAACTGGTCAAGCCGGAGAACAGAGATAGTGCCAGGCGATTGTGGCGTGCCATGCTGGCGATGGGGCTCACGGCCTTTTCGATCTTCTGTTTACTCACGGGTATCGGGTCCTGGTTGGTGGGAAGTCCCGCGCCTGAATGGATGCCCTGGCGTGAGGCGTGGATTGCCGGGTTGTTAGTGGTAGGCGTGGTGCTGTGCCCGATTTGGATAAGACTGGGTTTTCGTCAACCGAATGGAGAAAGTAGGTCGAGGTAAGCCTTGGAGGTTGCATATGCCCGGATGAATAGTTAGCCACGGAAACAATGGTGTCGCGCTGGTTCATTAGAGCGAGTCGCCGAACAGCGATTGCGCATCGGCCCACACCATGCCATCGGGTAACCCCTCCATCCAATCACCCGGTTCATTGGCCAGTCGGAAAGCATAGTCTCTGCCGACTTTCTTGAGAATGACTTCCCCGCCATTCACCCAGGTTTGAATCGTTTCTTCGTCTTCTATCCACATGCCCGGCTCCGAATTCTTTTGGTTCTGTACCCATAAAATACGGAAGCGACGTCTGTTCTACCATTCCCCAGAAGTCCTACGAGGAGCCACATGAATTTTGAAAATTTTATTGCCCATTGTCCCAGGATCAGATTGTATTGCCAACGTTTGATGGGCAAAGAGTGGTCGGAGGGAAAGAGAACCCAAAAATTGGAAATCTCCCGTGCGGTTAAAAAAGTAATCGGTTGAAAACCTGGTTTTGCCAAATTCCTCAAGTGGGATGGCGGGTGAACCAAGGGTAAGCGGTGGAGCGCCGGATCATCCTACGGGTGTTGGGAAGAGGAGACAGTGAGTTGCTCGAGTAATTGTTGGGCGGTTGAACGGACGGTTTCTTCCGAATCGTGCAACGCTTGTTGGAGAAGTTCCGTCGCGAGTTCAGGGTAGTTCTTGGAGAGGAGCGTTAAGGCTTCTACTCGATTGCTCGGGCTTTCATCCCACCGAGCGATTTCCCTCAATAAAAACAGCACATCTTGATCGTTAGAGGTGGGTTCTAGCATCTTCATTGCCACAGAGCGAATGGCCGGATCCATATCCTGGAGGGCTGCAATGAGAATGGGTGCCATTTCCGTTCGTGCCCTGGTTCCATGTAACTGACCCAGAGCCTGAAGGCGTGCGCTAGGATGAAGCCTAT
>QJYE01000147.1 GCA_003235785.1 Nitrospirota bacterium | reverse complement strand
CCATTGCCAGGCTATCGCGATGTGCAGCCTGTGGTATTTTGTGGCCTCTATACGACGGATAATGCCAAATTTGAGGACCTTCGCGATTCATTGGAAAAATTGCAACTCAATGACGCGTCATTCGGCTATGAACCCGAAACCTCCTTAGCGTTGGGGTTCGGTTTTCGTTGTGGATTTTTGGGCCTCCTGCATATGGAAATTATTCGCGAACGGTTGGAACGGGAATATGGCCTTGATCTTATTAGTACGGCGCCGACAGTGGTCTATCGTGTGTATACCATCAAAGGCGAAGTCATCGACATTGATAATCCCTCGAAACTCCCGGACCCTTCTAAAATTGACCGAATAGAAGAGCCCTTTATCAAGGCCACGATCATTGTCCCGGAAAAGTATATTGGTAACATCCTGCAGCTATGTCAGGAGCGTCGAGGCGTTCAGGTCGGATTAACCTACCTCGATCCGACTCGCGCGATGTTGACCTACGAGCTACCCTTAAATGAAATTGTGTTAGACTTCTATGATCGTTTGAAATCGCGCACCCAAGGCTATGCGTCCTTAGACTATGAGTTGGTCGGCTATCGGAAATCTGATTTGGAGAAGCTCGATTTATTGCTGAATGGCGAGACCGTGGACGCTTTGTCCATTATCGCGCATAAGGACAAAGTTGTGAGTCGTGGACGTCAATTAGCTGAAAAAATGAAAGAACTTATTCCAAAGCAAATGTTTGAAATTGCCATTCAAGCAGCGATTGGCAAGCGGGTCATTGCCAGAGAAACGATTGGAGCCATCAAGAAGAATGTCACAGCCAAGTGTTATGGCGGGGATATTTCGCGAAAACGGAAGTTGTGGGAGAAGCAAAAGGAAGGGAAGAAACGCATGAAACAAATCGGTCGGGTGGAAGTGCCTCAAGAAGCGTTCCTGGCTATTCTCAAGACGGACCCAAGTTAAGCGAATGCTATCCAATCAAGAACCTCCTCAGCCTCCTGAACCTTCCAAGACGGGTCTTGAGAAGTCATCGGTCAATGCGTCTGCGACGTCAGACGACATGCCTTCCACAAAATCTATCATTCGTGAATATGCTGAAGCCCTCATTATTGCCATTGTTTTAGCTTTAACCATCCGGGTCTTTGTGGTCCAGGCGTTTAAAATCCCTTCTGGTTCTATGATCCCCACTTTGCTGATTGGCGATCATATTCTGGTGTCGAAATTGGCGTACGGAATACAATTACCCAAAGATTGTGATTTTCAGCTGTCCTTCCCACCTCTCATCTGTTACTCCTCCACAATGGTGCTGGACTTTGATCCACCACAGCGTGGAGATGTGATTGTGTTTCGCTATCCTGAGGATGAAAACAAAGATTTCATTAAACGGCTAATCGGAGTGCCTGGTGATGTGATCGAAATTCGCAATAAACAGGTGATCATTAATGGAGAGCCTCTCATTGATAAGGATTACACGCAAAGAGTTGATCCAGGAATCATTGATGGTCGTATCAACCCGCGCGATAATTTGGGTCCATTAACGGTCCCGCCAGACTCCTATTTTGTCATGGGTGATAATCGTGATCAAAGCCTTGATAGTCGATTTTGGGGGTTTGTGAAAATGAATAAAATTAAAGGCCGTGCGTTTCTAGTTTACTGGTCGTGGGATGGGCAAGGCTCATGGGTGGATTGGGTCCGCTGGGATCGCATTGGGAAAGGTATTCACTAAAATTTCTTCGTTGGCCTTGCCATTCTTTTTCTGAATAATACGATTGCATGATACCCCCTTCACCCGTCCCAGCCATTTCTGCTCAAAAACTGAAAACCTATCTTCGCCGCTTCCCTCAAGCAAAAATTTTAGTGCTCGGCGACCTCATTCTTGATCATTATATTTGGGGAACGGTGAATCGGGTCTCTCCGGAAGCTCCTGTCCCGGTGGTACATGTGAACTCCGAATCATATCGAATGGGAGGAGCGGCCAATGTGTACCATAATATTGTAACCCTGGGGGGACAAGCTGAACTGTGTGGCGTCATTGGACACGATGCAGATGGCAAACACATCTTGCAAGGTATTCCCCAATCCTCACAAGCCTCGACAGGCGTCTTTGTCGACAAAACCAGGCCAACGATTAAAAAAACCAGAGTCATCGCCCATAATCAACAAATTGTACGTTTTGATGTCGAACAACGAAATGAGGTCTCTCAAGCCATTGAGCGTAAAGTGATCCGGCATGTGGCGTCTCGGCTTCCTGATCTTTCCTGTATCGTCATTTCAGATTATGCCAAAGGATTGATTACCGAAGAATTGATGCGTCAGGTGAAAGAACTGGCCAAGTCCTTTGGTGTTCCCATCATTGTCGACCCCAAAGTGGAACATATGCCCTATTATGTCGGGGTGACCGCCATCACCCCCAATCACTTTGAAGCCAAGCAGGCTGCAGGATTTTTGCCGACACAGGATATCGCAATTGCACAGATTGGGCAGTCGCTTCAACAGCGTCTGCAGTGCAAAGCCGTCGTGGTGACAAGGGGAGAAGAAGGGATGAGTATATTTGAACGGAATGGTCATACGTGGACCATTCCAGCCGTTGCCAGACAAGTCTATGATGTGACAGGCGCGGGCGATACGGTGATCAGCACGCTAGCATTAGCCTTAAGTGTCAAGGCTCCGATTGCCGATGCCGCGATTTTAGCCAATCAAGCCGCCGGTATTGTGGTCGGCATGGTTGGTACGGCCACCGTGACCAGATTGCAACTTCAACAGGTCTTGACCCATGACCTCTTCTAACCCCCAAGTCAGTATATGCATTCCGGCCCGGTATGGGTCATCCAGATTCCCGGGAAAACCTCTCGCGAAATTAGCCGGAAAACCTTTAATCCAACATGTCTATGAAGCGGCCGCTCACGTGCCCCAGGTCGGACAGCTCATTGGCGTGAGCCTCTACAAAGGATCGGGGAACTCGGCGGGCGTTGGCGGCAATCCTACCAGACTTCACATACCCCTTGTTTCGCGCCA
>QJYE01000455.1 GCA_003235785.1 Nitrospirota bacterium | reverse complement strand
CGGGAGACAGAACAAGCCCATCACCAGAAATCTGGTGAAAACGTTTTTATGCCTCTCAGGAAAGTTCACGCAGCCGAATATTGCAAGCCAAGTGGAGGTTCGAAGACCTGGATGCTCAAGGGTGGTTTCATTTTCTGCTGAATGACCAGGCATCATTCTCCTTCGAAGAGGTTTTGACAATTCTTTAAGATGCCCCTAAGGCTCGTTGAGCGGTGACTCATCTTCTTTGAAGGTTACCGATGAACCTGCCTTTGGAGCTTGGTGATTCTCTTTCCCGGCGGCCCACCGTTCTTTGAGTTTTGCTAAAAATTTCTGGTGGGTAATGACCACCACTTCATCCTCGGCCTTCACCTCCGTGCCTTCCTCTGGCAGGATGAAAGCATTGTCCCGATACAGACAAATCGGCCGGAGTTCCCCTGGAATGGCAATCTGTTCGAGGGGACCTTCGTCTTCCGGACGGGCCACAAACGAAAAGACCCGGGCTTCATCTTTAATCATCCCGGATAATTCCAAAAGATCCCGGCCCGCGAATTTGTCTGCTAAATACCGACCCATGGTGCCAGCCGGAATGATTGTTTCCTCAAGACCCAGTTCCAAACATATGTGTTCAAATTCCGGATTGACGATCTTGGTGACCACGCGCGGAAAACCCAAGGAACGGCCCACCAGGCTGGCGATAATGTTGACCTGGTCGTTCGTCGCTAAACAAAACAGAAAATCGGAATGGGCCGGATCGGTTTCCCGTTGAATGGCCGGCGTGGTGCCGTCTCCGTGGACGAACCCGCAATCGAGATCCTTGCTCAATTCATCGATTCGCTCTTTGTTGCATTCCACGATGACCACTTCATGACCTCGTTTCAAGAGAATTTCTGCAGTCATGACAGTCAAAGAACTGGCTCCAATAAAGACGGCTCTCATTCGCTTCGTGCATTCCTTTCTCGCCAGGTGGCCGGGTAGAGCACCACCAGCAGCGCGATAATTTCCAGTCGTCCCGCCAGCATATCAAAACCGAGCACGCCTTTCAGCCACCATGGGAGATCGGTACTGGTAATGCCGGTTGATAATCCCACGGTTCCGGCGGCAGATGTGACTTCAAAGAGCGCATCCAACGGATCGTATCCCCCTGCAAGAAAAAAGGTCCAAGAGACAAATATCACCCCCATAAACAGGACGATGAGCAGTAAGGCGCGGATAAGGTCCTCATGTTCCAATCGGCGTTTTCCCAGCCAGGGTTCGACCACTGCATGTGGCGGAGCGCAGGCCCTTTGAATAGCCAAACGAATCAGCACCAGGACAATCAGGAAGCGAAAAATTTTGATCCCGCCAGTGGTCGAGCCGATGCTTCCACCGATGAACATGGATGCCATGAGCCACGATTTGGAGGTTTGGTCGATCTCGGCGATCGATAGCGTGCTGAAGCCGGTTCCGGTTTGAGCAGACACTCCCAAGGCCGCACCATGGGCGAGAGCCCCGGTCCAGCCCAGATTGGTGTGCTGTCCCAAGGATAGCCCGACAACTATGGCCGTCAGACTACAAAGCAGCAGCAGGGCTGGTAGTTCCACATCGGTGATCAGCCGGCGAAACCCATGGTGGTACGTATATGCGTAGAGAGGTAGCGAAATCGCACCGCACAGGCACAGGAGAAGGATGCAGAATGTGGCAGGTAGGGAATCGAGTCCGGCCAGACTGTCATTGAAAGGAGAAAACCCGCCGGTGGAGATGGCTGTCAGTGTCAAGGTGATGGCATGAAATGGTTTCACCTGAAGGCCCAAGAGGATCACCATCCCTAACAAAGACAGTAAAGCATATGCCCCAAGGACGCGGCGGGCGTGCGTCCGGGTCGTGGTGACAAGATTTTCTCCCGGTCCTGATTCCACCAATTTTTTGGAAGCGATGCCCTGTCCCATGAGTAACGCCACAGAGAGGATGGCAATGCCTAAGCCCCCGTACCATTGCATCCAGGCACGGGCGAATAACAGTGAGGCTGATTGATTGTCGACGGAGGAGAGTATGGAAAGCCCGGTGGTGGTGATTCCCGAGATGGCTTCAAACCAGGCATCTTGGAAGGAGAGACCGGTGGTCATGAGAGGATAGGTCATCAAGAGTGGGGAGAGAAAAAAGGCCAGGGCGGTGATCGTCAGTCCTTCATTTGTTTGGAGCACGTTTGGAGTGGATAAACGCGAAGAAGGAATGCTCACGAATAATAAGGCCAGAATGATGATCAGGTATCTTTCACTGATGGCATATTCACCATAAAACATGGAGACGCCCAAGGGTAGGGTGGTCAGGATGGCCAGCATCAGACCAAGCTGCCCCAGATATTTGCAAATGACCGGGCCACGAACCGGGTAACGTAATGTGTTAAGGCCTTCTTGGACCATCGGCACTCACACCTTTCACGATGCACAGGCTATAGGGGGAATATACTTGTTGTGTGAGGGCTGGACAGGTGAGATGCTGGAGATGTTCCTGATTGAATAACCCGGGCATTTTTTTGAGGTGGGATGGGAATTCCAGGGGACGAAACGAGCGGGGTAATATGTCCAGCTGACACCATGAGTAAGTATGTCCCCGCATTCTCTCATGCTCCTTCTTTCACCAAAGAATGCTATGAAGATGGGGGTGGTTCAAGAGCTCGGCAGGGCCCCAATACGGTTATGAGCACCATGCCTTGGCGAAGGTCCCTCGTATTGTGCAAAGACCTTTTTAACCGGGCCCGGCGGTGACGAGGGCCCAGTGGTCTCGATGGGCGTGGGATGGCCTCCCGTCTTGATGGCGGTAGTGTTTCAGGGATTTGCAAACCCTGCGGTTCTTTAGAAGGTTCAGTAGGGCCGAAAAGATCACGCAGATTAATTTCTTCCCGTATCTTTTTGTTCAACCATCGCCCCAAAACAGTCAGCAAGGCTAAGAAAAGAAAGACGGCCAAATATACAAAAGGTTCAATCGACATATCAGTCTCACTTGTTAGTAGGTTCCGGAGGTTCCTCTTCAGGACTGGCAAT
>QJYE01000352.1 GCA_003235785.1 Nitrospirota bacterium | reverse complement strand
GAAGATGCAAAGGATGTTGAAAACGATCGATATAAATTTTCTGAGTATATTACGGATGAAGCCAAGCAGCATTTAGGGGAATTGTATGGGTACAAAGAATATCTCCCGAAGCCTGCAGCGGCATTAACGAAGGGGTAACTTCCTGAGGTGGTACTAAGAGGCTTGGTTGTTCACATTGTGATGAGGGAGGTTTAGAGATGGCTATTCGTTATAACATTCGTATGGCAGGCGTTGGTGGTCAGGGTGTGGTGACCGCATCCCATATTTTTAGCACGGCGGTCATTAATGCTGGAGGGGAAAGTACCATCGTTCCATTCTATGGGTCTGAAAAGCGAATGGCTCCCGTAGAAAGTTATGTGCGTGTCTCGAATGAGCCAATTTATGAAATTGGAGAAATTACCTTCCCCCATATTCTCATGATCTTTCACCCGCAGTGCATCACCCATGGGAAGAGTTACACAAATCCCTTCTATTATGGGTTAAAGCGGGAGGGGGTCGTTTTGATCAATAGCAATAATCCTATGACTCTTGAGCCGGATCAAGCTGCCGAATTGAAAGATTTAAATGCCAAAATTTATTACCTCCCTGCAACCCAAATGTCTCTCGATGTAGCGGGAATAGATTTGGCCACAAATATGGCAATGGTTGGGGCAATAGGCGCAATTACGGGCCTTTCAAATTTAGAGGCCTGCGGTACGGCTGTGAAGGATCGATTTCTCGGAAAAGGATTCGTAGTTTCTGGAGGAACTGCCGCATTGGATAGTGTGGTGGAAAGAAAGTTCAAAAAGAAAGCGGAGCTCATTGAAAAAAATCTGGCAGTAGTGAAAGCAGCATGGGATTATGCCATCGAGAATGGATGGACCCTTGGCGCCTCTTCAATGGCCGACCAAACAGATGCAGCAGCAAAGGCTTCGGCCTAAAAGAGAAAATTGAAAGGGGAACGAGATGTATCTTGTAGCGAATATTGATCAGGAAATATGTGCGGCCACCAGTTGTAAATTGTGTACTCAATATTGCCCGGAAGCCAATACCATTCAATATGATACCGAGGCAGGCAAGGATAAGGGTTTGAAATATGGGTCGGCCTATGTTGCCGTAGATCGGTGTAAGGGTTGTGCACAATGCGTTTGGGTATGTGATAACATGGCAAAACATAAGGCCATTAAGATGGAAATGATTGACCAGATTGGTGATGCAGCACTTACCCAAAATATTACTTACCAAGAAAAAAATACCAAAGCGGTTTTAGCAAGTCCGTGGCAGTCGTAAATTGAATTGCTTCCTTGCTGATTTCCTATTTAATATGAATCGGAGTCTAACGTGGAATTAACGAAAGAACTAGAAGAAGCAATTGTGGCTCCAGGGCCACAAGGTTTCCATCCACCATCGGCAGCAGAGCTGGGCGTACTGACGCCTGACATAGGATATGGTCTGAAATTTGGCCATGTTGTTGCAGAAGAGCAGGCAATGGAAGCCATGGCGCGAGCGATGTTGACGCGCAAGAATGCAACCATTTTCCCTGGTCCGTTGGTCTTGTGGAATTGGAATGATCATGCTGCAGATAAGGCAAAGGCAGTATTAGAGTTAGCAGCCCAGTTGCCTGATGTGCTTGTCATTCCCATGCCGGATTATCGCCCTAAGTACCCTAAGGTTGAGCCAGAAGAAGTTATCAATCCGAATCACCCCAATCTGACGATATGGGGGAATAAGATTGAAGCCTGTATTTTTATCGGAGTGCATTGTCACTATGCCAATTTGACCCTCAAGATGATTCGAGCTGGAACCAACTGCTGGACTTCGGCCATTTGTGCGGAACAAGGGCATGAAGATGCCATGTTTACGGTAAGAGATTCTGATGCTGCGAAGATTCGAAGGGTTGTGGCCGTCTTTAAACGGGTACGTGAAGAAATGGGAATTAAATTACCAGATAATGGGGAAAATGTGCGCTTTACTGGGCTGCAGTCTAGGGTCCATAACGGCCAAACCCACACCAATCCATTGAATTTTGGATTGTCGGTTGATCCTGGAAGTGGAAATGCGGCGGCCTTTGGTCATAAAGCCGAGCATATGCAAAAAGAAGCATAAGGGTATGTTGAAATTTTACTTTAGCAATAGGGGAATAAAGCCATGAGTGAAGGTTTAGAAACAGAAGTTAAAACCAATCCCCAGGGTGATCCAATTACGAGTGCTCCACCAGCACCATCGGTTGATAGCGGAAAAGGAAGAAAAGACCCTCATGGGGACGCCAAACGTCAGGTTGTAGTTTCCCCTGAATATATGTTTTTTGAGGCTCCTCGTGAACGGGAATTTATTACGGGGAGTGAATGTGCAAAAGAGGCAGTGAGGCGATCTAATGTCGACATGTCCGTGGCCTATCCCATTACCCCGCAAAGCGAAACATTGCAATTAATTGGGGTCTTGTATGGGGAAGGATATGTGAAGGAATTCTATCGAGGCGAAGAAGAATATGGAGTGATGTCAGCAATAGCTGGGGCCTCACGCGCAGGTGTGCGAGCCTTTACTGCCACAGCTGGACCTGGAACATTACGAGGTCTTGAACCAATCGTTTCGTGGGCTGGCCACCGTCTTCCTGCCGTCTGTATGTTTACATGCAGAGTTGTCAATGCTCCGCTGGCGATCCAACCGGATAATATCGAAATTGCCTACCTTTTGAATAGCGGAATGTTGGTCTTTCATGCTGAAAATCAACAGGACCTGTTCGATTTTATTATGAAGGGCTTTATTATCAGTGAAAAAAATGATGTGACCCTTCCAGTAGGTGTCTGCTGTGATGGTTTTTTTGTGACGCATGCTCGAGGATATTGTTCTATGCCGGATAAGGGGTTCAAGTTGCCAGCTCGCGACCCTTACCGAGGATCAGTTCCTGTGTTAGATGCTGAAAATCCTCCGGCTCGATTGTCTCGTGATGCCCCGGTCCAAAAATCTAATTTTATGGCCTATAACATACACGCAGTGTGGCAGCAGGAAGTATGGGCTGGCGTGGAACGTTCACGCAAATATATTGAGCACTATATGGATGGATTGTTAGAAGCTCAGGATGTGGATGGAGCAGATGTTCTCCTTATTGCTTCGGGCAGTGCCGCGGCTCAATCCCGTGAAGCGGTCCGCCAATGTAAGGAAAAAGGCATAAAGGCAGGATTGATCAAGATTCGTTCCTTGCGACCATTCCCAACAAATGAGCTGAGGAAGCTTTGTACGAAAGCTAAGCTTATTGTCATTCCCGAGTTTAATTATATCGGATGGTTGGCTAAAGATGTGGCGACCGCAATTTATGGGTTCTCCAACGCAAAGATTGTAGCTGGTCCACATGTCTACGGGGGAATGTCCATGCCAGTTGAAATGATTACGGATGAAGTCGAATGTGGCCTGACCGGGAAAAAATCCAATACTGTTCCTCCTTCAGCAATTATGGGAGCGGTAGATCCGGCGGCCGTGGCAGAATTTATGAAAAGCATATAACTCAATTGTCCACCAATTGAGCAAATTGATAAGCCCGTCCCAATAGCTTTGGGACGGGCTTTTCTCTTTTTTCATCAAACTCCCAACACCTTATGCTGTCTGCCAAAACAAGACGAATTCTTGTCACGAACGATGATGGTATTAATGCGCCTGGAATCCGTGCTCTGGCCAAGGCCATGACTGCTTTGGGAGAAGTGTGGGTGGTGGCCCCAGAAAAGACCCAAAATGCAGTCGGACGAGGGATGACCTTGCATAAGCCATTGCGTCTCAGGCAAATGCGGGCTCGGTGGTTCGCCGTCAATGGGACTCCGTCAGATTGTGTCACCTTAGCTGTTTGCAAGCTTCTTGAAGCAACCTTGCCGAAATTGGTGGTCTCTGGGATCAATAAAGGATGGAATCTTGGAGATGACGTCACGAATTCTGGCACGGTGGCTGGGGCCTTGGAAGGTATGCTCCACGGAATACCGTCCATGGCGATTTCCTTGGAAGATTGCTCGAGAGCCTCCTATGCCGTGGCGGGGCATTTCGCGGTACGCCTGGCTGAGAGGATTTTAAAGTCTGGCTTGCCAGAAGGAACGATTCTCAATGTGAATGTCCCTTGCGCGAAAAAAGAGAATATAGCGGGTATTCAATTCACTAGTTTGAGCCAACGTCGCTACCATGATCCGGTAGTAGAGAAGGTCGACCCCAGAGGAGGCGTGTATTATTGGATTGCAGGTGAACGACAGTCGTGGGCTCGTGAAAAACCGTCAGATCATGACGCCGTGGAAATGAAAAAAGTTTCCGTGACCCCCTTGCATTTGGATTTAACGAATTATTCCGCGCTTAATCGACTGAAGAGTTGGGAGAAAAGTCTTTCTCAAGAGAAATTCCCTCAAGTTTCCTCCATTCGACCTGGGACTAAAGTGAGCAGAGACAAGGCGGTAAGCTAGGGATTTTAAACAATCATTTACCAGAAATCTCTCTCGCAATATTCTATGGAATGGGCTAAGCAACTATATGATTGGATGCTATCCTGGGCCGATTCGCCTTACGGAGTCCCTGCCCTCTTTTCCTTGGCCTTAGCAGAATCTTCTTTTTTTCCACTGCCGCCTGATGTGTTATTGATAGCCCTCACATTGGGTAATCCTGGAAATGCCTGGTGGTATGCGACAGTGGCCACAGTTGGGTCGGTCGTCGGTGGAGCTTTGGGCTATGGCATTGGCTGGTATGGGGGGCGGCCCGTTTTGAAGAAAATCATGGGACAAGATCGCATGGACCTTGTGCATCAGTATTTTCAACGTTATGAAGGCTGGGCGATTCTGATTGCAGGATTCACTCCAATCCCTTATAAAATCTTCACGATAGGGGCCGGCGCCTTTTATGTGGATTTCAAAACCTTTATGGTGGCTTCGATGGTCAGCCGAGGTGGGCGTTTTTTCCTGGTGGCGGGCGCCATCCATTTCTTCGGCCCATGGATGAAAGATATCATCGAAAAATATTTCAATCTCTTTTCTGTTGTATTTATTGTTCTGCTGGTCCTAGGTTTTTGGATCGTGAAGCATCAGGGGCAGAAACTCAGCCAAAAGACCTTTACGGGAGAGCCGTAAACCATGTCGATTATCCTCTATAACACCAAGACCAAGAAAAAGGATGCCTTTGTCCCGTTGATTCCCGGCCAGGTCAGCATGTATGTCTGCGGCGTGACCGTCTATGATGATTGCCATTTAGGCCATGCTCGAAGTGCACTGACTTTCGACATGATCCGACGCTATTTTGAATTTGCGGGCTACCAAGTAAAATATGTGCGGAATTTCACCGATATCGACGACAAAATATTAAATCGTGCCAAGCAAGAAGAGGTACCCTGGCATGAAATCAGCGAACGCTACATTCACAATTTTTACCGAGACATGGGCGCATTGGGTATTAGCAAACCCTCAATAGAACCTCGAGCGACCGAACATATCCCGGATATTCTTCACATGGTTGAAGGATTGGTACACAAGGGCATGGCCTATCAGTTAGAAGGGGATGTGTATTTTTCCGTGAAAAAATTTCCCACCTATGGGAAATTGTCCGGAAAAAATTTGGAAGAACTACAGGCTGGTGCCAGGATTGAGGTCGATACTCGAAAACAAGATCCCATGGACTTTGCTTTATGGAAAACGGCAAAGCCTGGTGAGCCTGGATGGGACAGCCCTTGGGGGAAGGGCCGACCAGGTTGGCACATCGAATGTTCAGCCATGTCGGTGGCCGAACTCGGTCCAACCTTCGATATTCATGGCGGGGGAAAGGATCTCATATTCCCCCATCACGAAAATGAAATTGCCCAGTCCTGCGCCTATACCGGAAAAGAGTTTGCGCGCTATTGGGTGCATAACGGATTTGTGACGGTGGATAAAGAGAAAATGTCAAAATCTCTTGGCAATTTTTTTACCATACGAGAAATTTTAGATAAATCGACTGTTTCAGATTCGGAAGCGATAACTGGGGAGTGCCTACGCTATTATCTCTTGTCCACCCATTATCGAAGCGATCTGAATTGGTCAGAGGAATCTCTGCCAGAAGCTAAAGCAGCCTTGGATAATATATACGGTCTCATTCAGCGATTAGAAGAATCCGCTTCTCAAGAGAGCAATCAAGGTGACGAAGCCTTTGGACAAGTTTTTAGGGAATTTTCCAAAAAATTCCAAGAAAGTATGGATGATGATTTTAATACGCCAAAAACACTAGCAGCCATTCATGAGTTTCGAGTCGGAATCAATAAACTGTTATCAAAGGGTTTGTCGAATCAAATGAGGGAGACCGTTATTGATAGTCTACGAAAATATGGTAAGCCGCTTGGTTTATTCCAATTGGAAGTAAATCAATGGAATGCCATAGTCTACAGGCCAGACTCCGTAAAATTGCAATTCAACATTCCTACTCCTAAGTTTGTAGTTGGGAAGCCTAATGAAACTGAATGGATCGAACAAAAAATCAAACTCAGAAATGAAGCCCGTGCTCAGAAAGATTTTTCTACCGCTGATACCATCAGAAAAGAACTAACCGAACAAGGAATAATCCTCGAAGACCGACCCGATGGCACCACACGCTGGAAACGATGAATCCGCAAGTGTGTTGTATGGGTTTCATGCGGTCACTGAGGCCCTGCAATCGCCCTCCCGTGTTATCGAACGGCTTTGGTTGGCCAAATTAGATGGCCGATTTTTTCCGCTCACCCGCCTAGCTAAAGAACGACATATTCCTTTTTCCGTCGAATCCCGCGACCGATTAGATCGTTTAGCTGGTGATCGCCATCATCAAGGGGTCGTCGCCAATGTGGCGGCCAAACAGTATGTGGAAGCGGAAGAACTGTTGGATGCGGCTGACCAACGCACCACTCCCTCGCTTCTCGTCGTCTTAGATCAAATTCAAGATCCCCATAATCTTGGGGCCATTATCCGGACAGTGGACGGAGCAGGAGGACATGGTATTGTCATCCCAAAACATCGAGCTGTGGGTTTAACGGCAGGAGTGGCGAAGGCTTCAGCTGGGGCGTTGGAGCATGTGCCTATTGCCCGAGTGGCCAATACGGGAAAGTTTTTAGAGCAGTGCCAGAAGCGATGCCTCACCACCATTGCGCTGGAGGCTGAAGCTACGACGACCTATTCAGATGTGAATCTCACGGAATCTCTTGTGCTGGTCTTTGGAAGTGAAGGAGAAGGGATTCGACCGATTGTGCTCAAAAAATGCGATGAGCATGTGAGAATCCCCATGTTGGGAAAGATTAATTCGCTGAATGTATCGGTGGCAGTAGCGGTGATGCTTTTTGAAGCGGCCCGGCAGCGGGCGAAAAAGGGGTGAACGTCTGGTGGATATTATTTGATCTGAATGAGCCCTTCCTGAATAGCCGCGTTGAGTAGTTGGGCCGCATTGGACACGCGAACTTTTTTCATCATATTGGCACGGTGGGCTTCTACGGTTTTGACGCTAATTTTTAGCCGTTGCGCAATTTCTTTATTTTTCAGACCTGACCAGATAAGTTGAAGGATTTCCTGCTCCCGTTGAGTCAGGGCTTCTGGACGTTTGCGTTTAATGGGCGCAATGTCTGGGTCTTGGGGTGTCGGTCGAGTATTCATGGATTCCTCTGCAAGCTTGGCTAGGCAAATTATCTAAGGGAGAATATCAGGTCATTTTAGGATTGTAAACCGAAAGTATACGTAAACTCACCCCAGTCGAATTAACTACGGAATCTGTGGCTTTTATGTCTCACTGGATTGTTTGGCTCAGCGTCTTTATTCTGGGAATCATCATTGGCAGCTTTTTAACGGTTTGTGTTCATCGGATCCCTGAGGGACGATCGATTGTTGCCCCACGGTCGGCCTGCCCCCATTGTCAGTCGCAAATTAGTTGGTATGACAATGTGCCTCTCTTGAGCTTTCTCTGGCTCAAAGGGCTATGCCGGTTCTGTGCGGAGGCAATTCCGCCACGATATCCCATCATTGAGTTGATTAATGGGATGGGGTATCTCCTGGTTGTCTGGCGGTTTGGGGTCACATGGCCCACGGTGGTGTATGCCGGATTGTTCTCGGTGTTTTGGCTCGTGACCTGGATTGACTGGGATCACAAGATCATTCCGGATGTGATCACGTTGCCGGGGATTGTGGTGGGATTTCTCTGCGCAGCATTCCTCCTGCCGACGGGATGGCTCAACTCGCTTCTTGGTATTCTTGTTGGGGGAGGCATCTTGTTGGGGCTGGCCTGGATTAGCCCCTATGTGTTTGGAAAAGAAGGGATGGGCGGCGGCGATATTAAATTTTTGGCCATGGTCGGAGCCTTTTTAGGTTGGCAGCAGGCCCTTATCACCTTAATGATTGCATCGGTCGTGGGCGCGGTAGTTGGGATTGGCCTTTTAGTTTTGAAGGTTATGCAAAAAGGCCAATATATCCCCTTTGGCCCCTACTTGGCGTTGGGAGCGTTTATTGCTCTGCTCTGGGGCACAGAGCTATGGCAGTGGTATTTTCGCGGGTTGGTGTGAATCGGTGTTAGGCATGAATGTAGGCCTTGGGAATGATGGGAGCCAGTAGATGGCGAGCAAGTTTCAATCAGTGTCAAGGGGCTTTACTCTCATGGAACTCATGATTGTGCTTGGCATCATGAGTATCACGTTAATGCTGACGAACATGTGGCTCTCAACCCAGTTGCCTCATTGGCGACTGAATGGGGCAGTACGCCAAGTGGTGTCTGATCTGGTTTCAGCCAAAATGAATGCCGTAATGGAGCGAAATCGACAACGAATTTTTTTTCAAGATCATCGGCATTACATGATACTGGACGATAAAAATAATAATGGAACCATCGATGCTGGTGAACATCAGGAAGCACGAGATATTCAAATAGACTATCAAGATGTCACTCTGACGGCCACTAACAATCCTTCATTTTTACCCCGTGGCACGGCCTCGAATCTGGGTTCTATCACTCTGACGAACTCGGCAGGCTCAAAGAAAATTACGGTGAGTATTACGGGCAGGGTGAAGGTGCAATCTTAAATGTCTCCCGAAACGAAGTCTCCCTATTCCGTATTGATACGCAGTCAGGAAGGCTTGTCCTTGCTGGAAATCGTGATCGCTATGGCCGTCGTCTTTCTTGCCGTATTGGGGTTCGCTGGTTTTTCCGTGGTGGCACATACGGGTATGAGTGCCAGTGAAAAAATGACGAGAGCCGTCACGTTGGCGCAGGATAAAATAGAAGACGTGAAGCGAGAAGGGGTGCCGCCAGGCCTCATAAGTTCATGGACCCATATGGAGCCCTATGGCACCATTGTTGGGGCTCTCCATCATCAACGTACGCTCTCCATCACTCCGGATGATCCAATGCCGGGATTGCATACGGTGACCGTCAATGTGCAATGGGACAATGGAGCCCATACCACCTCTCTCACAACTTATCTCACGCAGGAATAGAGAAATGGGAATGTCACGCGGCCCAATCCTATCTCGTGAGGGGTTTACCCTCATTGAGATGGTTGTGGCCCTTGGGCTGAGTCTCGTGACGGTGGGCGCGGTCTATACGCTCTATGTCAGTGAACTGAAAGCGCAGTACGTGCGTGAAGACCGTTTGGAGATGCAGCAGCAAGCACGGGTCGTCATGGATGTGATCAGTCGTGAGCTTTTGATGGCAGGGTACGACCCCCGTGGAGTCAATCACGATGGTGATTTGACCAATGATTTTCAAGGAATTTCGTACGATCCAGGGCGTTTGATCATCAAGGCCGACTTGAATGGAAATGGGTCAATCGTGGATGCCAATG
>QJYE01000485.1 GCA_003235785.1 Nitrospirota bacterium | reverse complement strand
TACTAGCGTAACAGATGTTGGCGATATTTGTGATAACCAGTCATTGGGAAAGATTCGCTATCATTCACCTTGATTCTGAAGGAGGAGATTATGAAGCAGGTTGCGGTTATTCTTTCCGGATGTGGGTTTTTGGATGGGGCTGAAATTACAGAAGCCATTAGCACGCTCATTGCTATTGGGCAGCATGGGGCTCAATATACCGTGTTTGCGCCAAATAAAGATGTGCCTGAGACGAATCATTTGACGCAAAAGCCGACAGGCCAACAGCGAAATGTGTTGCAAGAAGCGGCGCGTATTGCACGAGGGGATATTCAACCCTTAGAGGCGCTCAAGGCGCAAGATTTCGACGCGTTGGCCTTTCCCGGTGGGTTTGGCGCAGCGCTGCATCTCTGTAATTTTGGGGAGAAGGGGAGTGGGGGCGACATTGATCCACAGGTGAGCAGAATTGTGAAAGAATTTCATGAGAGTCGAAAGCCGATTGCGGCGATCTGTATTGCGCCGGCGATTATGGCGTTAGCATTTGGAGAGAAAGGGGTGACGGTGACAATTGGTGACGATGCCGGGACAGCCTCAGAAATTGAAAAGACCGGAGCGACGCATCAAAATTGTGCAGTTGAGAAATTTCTGGTGGACAAGGAGAACAAGGTCATTACCACTCCGGCCTATATGTATGGCTCAGCCAAGCCGCACCAAATCTTCGCAGGCGTCAGTGGGGCCATTGCTGAGCTCATCAAGATGGCGTAGTGGCAAGGGACGTGTCCAGAGAAAACACAAGACGCCTGTGCCCATGCCCACCAGGGCTCCCTTGAAGAGGGTGGAAAGGGTCAGGTACCACAGGGAAAACGAGAAGAGCCCGATCATGAGGACTGTGGCGGTGATTTTGGCGCTCTGACTGATGGTGCCATGCCGTTCCCAGTTCTGGATCATCGGACCAAGCCGTGGCTGATTCAGCAGCCAGCGGTGGAGGCGAGGTGAGCTTTTGGAGAAACAATAGGCGGAAAGGAGCACAAATGGTGTGGTGGGCAACAGAGGAAGGAATATCCCGATAAACCCAAGTATCAGGCTGATCCAACCTGAAGTCATCATGACAAGTCTGAGGGGAGCGGATTGGATCATTATTGCATCATGGCTGGGGTATTTCCCGAATAAGACAACGCCTAGCGTATCGGCCAAATAGGCTTGAATGTTGAATCGCTAAGCTGTAGGGGTCAGACTCGAATTTATTAATTCGAGTCTGACCCCTACATGACCTCCCTAAGGGTCTGATCACCGCCCCGTTTTGGAACGGGCTACACCGTCACGATGATTTTGCCTTTTTGCTGGTTGGACACCATGTAGCGGTGGGCTTCAGCAATTTCCGCTAAAGGGAAAGTTCGATCGATGATCGGTTTTAAAGAACCGGATTCCAGTCCCTTGTAGATATATTCTTTCCCTCGTTTCAGCATTTCCGGGTTTTTAACGATTTCGAACAGCGTATAGCCTCGAATGGTTAACCCTTTTGCCAGGGCCGGGAATAAGGGGAATGGAGTGGGGTGTGGTGCCAAGGCCCCATATTCAAAAATGATTCCCCCGGCAGCCGTCACGTTGGCCAATTTTTCCAAAAATGGTCCCGCAACAGGATCAAATACTAGACGTACGCCATTTCCGGAAGTCATGGCCATTCCCTTTTCCACAAGATCTTCTTCGTCTGTCACAATGACGTGATCCGCTCCCGCGGCATGAAGAAAGGCTTTTTTATTTGCGCCACGGGTGGTGGCAATCGCGATCCCTCCTGTGGCTTTGACGATCTGGATAGCGGCCAAACCGACGCTACTGCTGGCTGCGGTAATCAAGACCGGATCCCCTTCTTTCAGGTTTCCATATTCTATGAGGGCGCCGAAGGCGGTCATATATTGCATCCAAATAGCGGCTCCTTCAGGGGCAGTTAACGTATCTGGATATTTCGCAGCGGCAGAGGCGGGGACAATCGCGCTTTCACCATAGACGCCATATTGACCCATAGGAAAAGATGGAATCGTGCTCACGCGGTCGCCAATCTGAAATTCCGTGACGTCTGGACCGACGGCGTCAATGAGGCCTGCAGCTTCATACCCTAATCGCGAGGGAAGTTGAGGGGTCTCCAGATATTGACCCTTTCGAAACATGACTTCCGCACGGTTGAGCCCGATAGCTTCCACCTTGATGCGGACTTCCCCTTTTCCGGGTTCCGCCAAAGGCAGTTCTTCCAGTTTGAGGACCTCCGGGCCACCTGTTTCGTGAAAGCGTACGATTTTTGGCATGAATCACCTCCGATAATATGATGGACTATTATTTTGGGAATCGATCTGTCACGAATTGCACGATGTGATTCACATCATCCCCCGCCTCCCGCACTACCTGGAGAAATTCATCCGGTTTCACCTTGACCTTTTTCAGAAACCGCCGGTCCCCTCCACAGCTATACATCAAATCGGACGGCAATTCACCCTGGAGCTTAGCTTTGGCTTTTTCAATAATGCGCGGAAACCATTCCAATCCAGCCAGTGAGGCTTCCCGGGGCGGAAACAAATCGGTGTTTCTCACAAATTTGGAGTATTGCCCCTGTTGATCGTTCAAGAAATAGTCTCTTCGAATCTGTGTGATCGCCACGACCATTTCAGGGTCGGGTTCTCCGTCATCGCACCAGTCTTCCACAAAGTCGTAGATTTCCTGGGCGGTCGCTCCAATGGAGCGCAGAAAAGTTTCCTCCTCCTTTGAAAACATCTCGCGGGCATTGTGGATCCCGTTTCTATAAGCCGTGACCTTGCTGGTAAAGAGAGTCCGGAACTGTTCTTTCCAATCGTTCGATTCATGAGTCATGTTGAGTGGTTCCTTCGACGGCACATAAACGTCATGAGGTTCCGTATTGCCGATAGATGTAGACGTGGTTTTTCTAGATTGTACGGTGGTTGGCATTTCCTTGTCTGCTCCTTTTTGGCAAAAAAAAATTGTAAATTGGCCCGATAATATTTAACCCGGGATGGTCGATTCT
>QJYE01000376.1 GCA_003235785.1 Nitrospirota bacterium | reverse complement strand
CGCTTAGGCCTTTTTTCGTAATTGGTATTCGCTGCATGAGCGAACAAAGGCCTTGAACAGACGACGGCTTGTTTGGCTCCGAGGCTGTCGTTCGGGGTGCCATTGAACGGTAAAGATATGGGGTTTTGACGGGTGTTCGATGGCCTCCACCATCCCATCGCTGGCGATGGCTGAAGGAATAAAGTGGGGGGCGAGAGAACGGATGCCTTGATGGTGCTCAGTTGCCACAATTTTTCGCCCTTCTCCCAGGAGAGCACCCAGGCGCGTATGGGGGAGAACCTTTACGGCGTGTAAGCCTGTTTTTTTCCCTTCATGATCCACGTGAGGCTTATGTTTATTAGGATGAATATGTTGAACCAGGGTTCCTCCCTCCAGGACATTGATGAGTTGCATGCCATAGCAAATCCCAAAAATTGGGAGTCCGCGCTTTTTCCCTGCACGATAGAGCCAGGCTTCGAATTCGGAGCGTTTGGTAAACGCAACCTTTGTTCGTTTTTTTGCCCGTTCACCGTACCAGCGTGGATCGAGGTCGTCACCGCCCACGATTACCAACCCGTTGATTCCTTCCAGGTAGCGCACCAGTTGGGATTGATCATGAGCAATCGGCAATAACACGGGGTGCCCCCCTGCCTCAATAATAGCGTTGGCATAGCGATGGTCGCAGAGGAGGTCGTAATCGGCAAAGTCCTTCCGTTTCGACACGGCTTCGCAGGTAATGCCGATGAGGGGGGCCGGATGGCGTTTACTCATCGATCGACCTTCGCTTCCGTCCTAACCAGACACGGTCGGTGCTGGGGAAAGGTGTCAGTAATTCCTTGGAAAAGTCCTGGAGGGTGTTCCCGCTTAGGAGATGACGGAGGCCGGTATGATATCGCCGCGCGAATCGGCGTTGCCAGGTTTGCGGGTGTTCCTTGATGGCTACGGCCACGGCATCATGAATGAGTCGTGATCCGTTGTACCCGCGCTTGAGTAATCGAAGGACTTCATAGATTTCTTCAGGAATATCCATGGCATCGAATTCTTCACGATGTTCCCATAAAAAGTGGTCAAGGTAATCCTTGGCGGGCATCCACTCTCGTTTCCATGGGAGTGTGGCCTTCATGCCTTTGGTCGCCGCTTCCGTTCTGGCCAGGAGGTAATCTGCATGGCTCATTCGGTTGGCAGCGCCTTCCCCTCTGAGCCATCGCAGGCATACGGCTTTCACCAGACACAAATTTGTGACCACGAATTCCGGGAGGTTTGAGTCCAAGACCCGGATTTCTAAGGTCGCGGGTTTAGTTTTTCGGCCTTTACTGTAGACCATTTCCCTGGTGGTGCCCGACGTGAGATCCCCTCGTTTGGTGGGGGTGAAATAGGTGGCATTCCCGCGCAGGAAACGGTTGGACGCTTTGGTCGTGACTCGTTTGTCCCATATCGGAGAATTGGCTCCAGTCGCGATGAAGAACGGGAGTTGATCGTGGAGATGCCAACTGAGCGAAGTGGCTTCTTGTTTGGTGAGTTTGCGATTGGCGACTGAGATATGGAGGTGAGTGCCGGCAAATCGGTTGGTCCAGCCTCCCACAAATAACGGTACACGATAGTCTTGATCGTCTTCCCGGCTGCGGTACAGTCCCCGGATATATTTTCGCAAGCCGGCTTTCAAGAGGAAGAGAGACTCTCTGACCGTTGTAAAAGGCCGGCTATTATATTCACTGCCGATCGAGGCGTCACGGGTAAACCGTTCTCCTGATTCCGACAGACCGGGTCGTGGTTTTGACAGGCGTCGACCAATCTTGTGATCGGTGACATTGATACTGTAGGTCTCAATTTCGACGCCTATGACGATTCGTTGATGAAACGGAATGAGTGTTTTGCCTGCCATATTGTTGTGCGAGGTTACAGGTTCATGCCCCTAGACGCTGAGTTGTGGGAGTCTCAAGAGATTGGTGCCATGGTTGCATCCGATGTGGAGCCATTGATGAGTAGGTCGAGGTCGCACTGTGTGCAGTTCTGGTGCGGTGGTTGTCTGTGCCAAAGTGGAAGCTGAGTCTGGAGATTTTGTCTGAGGTTTTTCAAAGGTAAATCAGGATTTCACAGGATGTTGGTCAAACGCAAGCCCGTGAGTCTTCTCGCTGGTTCTTGGGGGGCTCGATCACTGAATGAATTGTATCTCGAACCGAAACATGCGTCCAGTTCGTTGGTCTGAAGGTCAAGCGATATTCGGTTTGACGGGTCGTGTTTATTCGGAATTCTTGACTTAGTGTGCATCGCGTGACAAGTGTATGAGCTGCAACTGGAGTATTCAGGATTTTAATTGTTAGGAAATGGATGGTCTCAGGTGCATCCGGCCGACTAAGGATTTCGCTCAATGGCAAAGCCTTTTTCCCTTCCGCCCTTATGACGTCTTCGTTTATAGTCAATAAGAACAGAGACCGGATATCTGGTTGGTATTGGAGGATTCACGGTGGGTGTGTATTCAGTTGGTAGTCGGGAACAAACCGGAATGGGGTGGGCGACCAAAGATGGTATTTGGCTAAATTGTGTTGATTTTTCGGGATCGTTCCTACGCTGGAATGGATGAAACGAAGATGAAATTGAGGAGAATAGATACATATGGTTGATGGTTTTTTGCTTTTTGTTGTTTTGGATGTGTGGCGGATAATGTTGCCGCTTGGCATCTCGTTGGTACTCTTGGTGACGGTGTGTTTTGAGCAATGGGGGCGGGCATCATGGGATGGTGGGTTACGGTATCCTCTCCTGGCTTGGGCGGCTCGGGGTACCCTCTGCTTGTTCGTGATTTCCGGAGTTGTCGGAATGGTGGTTCCGTGGGTCCTTGGTTATACTCTTCCCATCACACCGTTGGCAGGAACCCCTTGGGGGTACGATGAACTGGTTGGGTTTCTTCTTGCCAGTGGGTTGCTCTGGTATTCGTATGGGACGGCTATTCCAGCCAAGAGAGTAAGCCTCATGGGGGTAGGAGGTGCCACGAGCCTTTTCCTGATTATCGGGATGGTGTGGGTGGCACGGTGGGATATGAT
>QJYE01000332.1 GCA_003235785.1 Nitrospirota bacterium | reverse complement strand
GCCGATGGCGTGGAGGGGGAGGAAGGCACCTTCAGCATGTGTACCTTTTGGTTAGTCGAGGCCCTCACGAAAGCTGGGCGCTTGACTGAGGCGCGACTGATCTTCGAAAAGATGTTAAGCTATGCCAATCATCTCCGTTTATATGCCGAAGAGGTCTCACATTCCGGTGAGCAATTGGGCAATTTTCCACAGGCCTTTACTCATTTCGGGCTCATCACTGCGGCGTGTAATTTAGACTTGGCGCTGAATACCAAACGCGCCGCCCACACCGTGGCCCGCCGGAATCGACCGGCTTCCCGTTCATCGCACTAATTGTTGGCTGTTCAGGGACCGAAGAGACAACAGACCGTTTTAACCCAAGGAGGGGCCTGATGGATATTGGATTTATCGGACTCGGTAAAATGGGCATGAATATGGTCACGCGCCTGAGCCAAGGTGGACATCGCGTCGTCGCCTATGACCGCACCGCTGACCTCATCACAGAAGCCGAATCGAAAGGCGCCACCGGCGCCACATCACTCGAAGATCTTATTTCCAAACTTCCTCAACCGCGAGCCGTCTGGGTCATGGTGCCGTCCGGTGATCCCACCGAAGACACGATCCGGCATTTAAGTACGATCCTTGATAAAGATGACATCGTCATTGACGGAGGCAACACCAAATTCCATGATGACGTTCGCCGCGCGGCCGATCTCCACACACGCAGCATTCATTATGTGGACGCCGGAACCAGTGGGGGCATTTGGGGCTTGCAAATTGGCTATTGTTTAATGGTGGGTGGCGAGAAAGGTCCGGTGACTCATCTCGCTCCGATCTTCACGACTTTAGCACCCGAAAACGGCTGGGCTCATGTGGGTGGCCATGGCGCTGGACATTACGTCAAGATGGTTCACAATGGCATTGAGTACAGCATGATGCAGGGCTATGCCGAAGGCTTTGAATTGATGTCCAAGAGTGCGTACAACTTGGACCTGGCGAATATTGCCGACCTATGGATGCATGGCAGCGTGGTTCGCTCCTGGCTGTTGGAATTAGCAGCCGGGGCGTTGAAAGATGATCCCAAGTTAGAAGGGCTCAAGGGCTATGTGCAGGATTCGGGAGAAGGCCGCTGGATGTTGATGGATGCCTTGGATAAGGACGTGCCCGTCCCCACGCTCGCCACAGCCTTGTTCACGCGATTCCGTTCCCGGCAGGAAGAATCCTTTTCAGAAAAAATGCTCGCCGCACTCCGCAACGCCTTTGGCGGACATAGTGTCAAACGGTAACCACCTCCCAGGTGAATAGGACAATCGCCATGAGCACTCCACCAAACCCGTCCGATCCTTCAGGCCAGACCAGTCGTACGGCGATCACCAAGCCTTGTACGATCGTGATCTTTGGAGCCTCCGGTGACTTGACTCGCCGCAAACTGCTCCCCGCTCTGTACAATTTGTTATTGGATGGCCTCTTGCCAGAAAACTTTGCGGTCTTGGGATTAGGGCGCAAGGATCACTCTGACGAAGATTTTCGTGCTATCGCACGTGACGGCGTCGAACAGTTTTCCCGACAGACGCTTGAGAATGACAAGTGGAACGCCTTCCAAGGTCGCTTGTTTTATTGTGCCGGTGATATTGCCGCCTCCGACTATTACGTCACGATTCGTGATCGGTTGAAGGACATTGAGACACCTCTCAACCTCCCCGGCAATCGCATCTTTTATTTGGCCATTCCACCAACGTCCTTTGCTCCCGCATGTGAGGGGCTCCAGCAGGCCGGGTTAGTGGCAGCCCCAGGCCAAGAGGACACTTATTCTCGAGTCATTGTGGAGAAACCTATCGGTCACGATTTATCTTCTGCCCAGGCCATTAATACCGCTATCGGCAAAGTCTTTGATGAATCCCAGATTTATCGCATTGATCATTACCTTGGGAAAGAGACCGTCCAGAATATTATGGTCATGCGGTTTGCCAATTCAATCTTTGAACCCTTGTGGAACCATAAATACATCGATCATGTGCAATTGACCGTGAGCGAAGCCGTTACTCTTGGCAGCCGGGCTTCATATTACGAGGGAGCCGGAGCGCTGCGGGACATGGTGCAAAATCACATTTTGCAACTGTTGTGTCTGATTGCAATGGAGCCCCCCTACTCACTGGATCCAGATGTGGTGCGGAATGCCCGAATGGATGTCTTACGCGGACTGCGCCCCATTCGAGGCAAAGAAGTCGAACAGATGACGGTTCGCGCGCAATATGCCCACGGAATTATCAAAGACCAGGAGGTGCCTGGCTATCGACGAGAGGAAGGCGTGCAACCTGACTCCACGACAGAAACATATGTGGCCTTAAAAGTTTTCGTGGAAAACTGGCGCTGGGCCGGAGTGCCGTTCTATATTCGCACGGGGAAAGCCATGGCCACACGCGCCACCGAAATCGCCGTCCAATTCAAGGACATTCCCCAGATTTTATTTAATGCCAATCCACAAACGCCCCAGGCTCCAAATCTCCTTACGCTGCGCATTCAACCTGAAGAGGGCATGGCCCTCCGCATCATTTCGAAAGTTCCAGGCACGAAAGCCCAAACCCATCCTGTTGAAATGGACTTTCACTACGGTGACGCATTTGAGGCACCCTCCCCGGAAGCCTATGAACGCTTGTTGTTGGATGTGATGGCCGGCGATACGTCGTTGTTTATGAGACGGGATGCCGTTGAGGCTTCATGGAAATGGGTGACCGATATTCTCGAAGGATGGAGCGCGTATGAAACCAAATGGCTACCGGAGTATCCCGCCGGCAGCTGGGGACCGGTCGAAGCCGATCGACTCATTCATACCGGCGGCCATCATTGGCGAAAAATCTAGCTTCTCCCTCCTTTGCCGCCCACCGTTCTTGCGCAAAACTCCATCAACGGTCCTTCGAATCTTCAACCCGCCCGTGACTCAACGGGAATAAAAAAACCAAATAAGGAAGCCCTAATCTTTAAAAGCTTGGGTTGACTGGTAGCCGTAGAGAAGCGGAGACAAAGGGGATCGGATTCCAGAAT
>QJYE01000323.1 GCA_003235785.1 Nitrospirota bacterium | reverse complement strand
CACCAATTGGGTGAGTACTTCAAACACCGTTCGTGCTGAGCCTGTCGAAGCATGAGCGGTGTTTCATCACAGCAACTGCCGTTTTTAGGGTGAAAAAATGGAAGTAAGGGCTAAGGGAGAGCCAAGCAATAGATTTGAGAAGCGGGGGAGCCCTTGAGCTGGCTTGATGTTAGTCGCTATAGGTTGCTGCGGTGCCAGGAGTTTGACTCACGGTCACATGGGTTAATGTGCCTTGCTGAATACTTCCCGCAAGTGCTTCCCAGATACACTTGGCCAAGTTTCCTTCAGTTGCCGGAGAATTTTTGAATTCGTTATCAAGGCTAATATTGTTCCCGTGAAATCGCTTGATAATTTTTGTCTGAACGAGATTGTCTAAATATTGGAGATTCACGACTTGGCCGGTTTCTGAATCAATTGGTCCAGAAATGGTAATTCCGAGCGTATAATTGTGACCTGTGGTTTGCCCTATGGGGACGTAGACAGCTGAAGAAAATTGATATTGGCGAATGACGTCCGCCTGGGGCGATCCCGAAGCCGATTGAGCCATGGTGAGATATTCAGCCGTCACTTCTGCATGTAAGGTAGCATCTTCATACAGACGAATTTTCTCCAGTGTGGGTAATTGAGGATGTTTGGCTAATAGGTCCCATAGCGTCCAGGCTAGATTTTCAGTGGTAGGAATGCGATTTGTGAAATAGGGGGTGTCGAGGTTCAAGTTTTTGTGATCGAATTCTATGAGCACGTCCCATAGATGTTGCTTGAGATCATACAAGTTAATGATCATGCCTGTGACTGGATCAATTTCTCCGCAGAGCGTCACTTCTAATAAATAATTATGCCCATGGGTATTCACATTGTTGCAAGCACCAAACACCTCCCGATTCTTGGCATCATCCCAAGCAGGATTGTGATAACGATGGGATGAACAGAATTCCAGTCGTTTGGTTAATGTGGCTTTAGACATGAGTAATCCCTAATGACAGCGCTGATAAAAAAGAAGGGCTGAACTTTAGTACGAAACGTACAGCAAGTCCAGCCCTTCTATCATCAGTGACCTGTAAATAACGTGCGTTAGGTTGAAAAAGAACTGCCACAGCCGCAGGTGGATTTGGCTTGTGGATTTTTGATGGCGAATCCAGATCCTTGCAAGCTATCCACATAATCCACTTCCGCGCCGCTCAGCATCGGGGCGCTTTGTGAATCCACGATGACTTTGACATCACCTTTCTCCACGATCGTGTCGTCGTCACTCGTTTTATCTTCGAATGACATACCATACTGATAGCCGCTACAGCCTCCGCCTTTGACATAAATTCGAAGACCCACGGCATTCTCCTCTTCCTTTATCAGTTCTTTAATCTTTTCTTCTGCAAGTGGGGTAATGGTTACCATGTCTATGTCCTCCTTCTACGAACGTCATGAAGATTGATGGAATTCTTCTTTCCTTTCAATCGGTTGAAAGGAATCTAACATTGAGCTTTTATCTTAAGGTACATCTTTTCAGATTGTCAATTTTGATGCAGGGTTCTGGTCTCATGAGAGTGCGATTTGGGGAATACTTTACTGCAGGTCTAGAAGCCATTCTTTCCGCATTTCAGGGGAAATTGGGGCTTTCGCGTGATAGTGAGGATGCGTAATGGTGAGAAAGGCTGGGATTTCTGGTTGGGCCAAGTGGTCCCGAAAGGCTGGAGTGGTTAAAAAACGGACAAAATGGACGGCACTGATTTTATCTTCTTTGCTATGACCAGCTTCAAAGTTGGCAAAAATTTGTTGTTCTCCCACCCGAATCCCCACCGTTTGTGATTCATCAATGGCTTGGAATGAATCGAGAAGTTCCTGAATTTTGTCGGAATCGGTAATTTCGATAAAGAATGTTGCGCTGAGTTCATCCTTGCCAGGTAACAGCGCGTTATACACATCACATTCTTCCTGAATTTTTTCTGGAGCGAAGATACGTTCAGTTCTCAGCATCTCTTGAATTTGAAATAACACAGTTTCACGGTTTTCAAATACTAGCGTGATGTAGTCTCCCACGGTAATGCGGCGTCTTTTTTTACGTGCGATTATGCGCTGACGAATCTCGGTGCGTTGTTCTTCGTAGTCGGCTGCGGACAGGAGGTCTTGTGGGGTGACGTGTTTCATGATGGGAGTCCATAGGCATTGCGTACCACTTGAATGGGATGGAGCGCAGATCTTGAAGGAGGGGCATCAAGGGCCTGGTCGAGTTGAAGCGCCGACAAGGGACAGTCGGATGCCACGACATCGAATGTCTCCCGTTGAATTTCCCGCACAGCTTTTTTTGCAATTTTCATCGACATGTCAAAGAATTCTTTCTTGGCGCTCCAGGCGCCATCATGACCGGAGCATTTTTCAATCAGATAAACGGTTGCGCCAGTGAGTTCCATGAGCTCCTTCGATTTGAAGCCAATGTTTTGGTCGCGAAGATGACAGGGAATTTGATAGGCCACTCGACCGGGGTTCTGAGGGAAATCGAGGGAGAGGGTATTTTCTTTTTTTAAACGCATGAGATATTCGCACACATCAAAGGTGCGTTCGGCTAGGCGCGTCATTTCTGGGGAAGGCTTCAGATAAGGATATTCCCGTTTAAACATCAAGCTGCAACTTGGGGCAGGAATGATGATGTCATACCCTTTGTCGACATACGGTAAAAACTGTTGGCATTGTTCTTCGGCAATGCGTTGCATGCCCTCTGTGTCACCCAGATCAAATCGAGGCATGCCACAACATTGTTGATTGGGAGGGACCACGACCTCAATGTCATTTTTCTCTAATATTTGTATGATGGCCTTGCCGACATCGGTCACTTGGAACGTTACCAAGCAACCCGGAAAGAAAACTACTTTTCCTTTGGCGGTTGAGGGCTTCGTCGCGGGCTTTCGGCCTTCCCACCATTGTGAAAAGGTTTCCGATTGGAAGGGTAACACCTGCCGAGATTGATGGACTCCCGCTACCCTTTCCACAAGTCTGCGTACCCAGGGAGTGCGCAGCGCCCAATTCGTCAG
>QJYE01000176.1 GCA_003235785.1 Nitrospirota bacterium | reverse complement strand
TGAGCGGCGTCTAGCTGTAACCCATCAATATTCGGTCGACGTCCCAGTGCTTGAAGGATGGTTGTTGCGGTGATGTGCTTGGTTTGCCCATGGTGCAGAAAATAAATGGTCTTTAGTCCATCAGCGGATTGCGTCACACGTTCCAGGGAAGTGTTGGTCAGGATCACCAAGCCTTCTTCTTGAAGCTTCGCTTCAACTGGTCGGGCTAAGTCTTCGTCTATTTGCGACATGATATGCCCGCTTCGTTGAATTAAGCTGACGGTGACGCCGACACGAGAGAAGAATTGAGCCAATTCCAAAGCCACAGCTCCTCCGCCCAAAACGATCATTGTTTCGGGAGGGGTGCGGAGTTCTAGGGCCTCGTCGCTCGTGAGATAGCCGGCTTCTTCCAGCCCGGGAATGGGCATTCGGGAGACGACCGACCCCGTGGCAATGATAAAAGCGTTTGCCGACAGTTGATGTGGGCCAGCCTGAATGAGTGATGGAGAGATGAAATGGGCCTGTTCTTGATAGAGGGTAAATCGTGGGTGGCGTAGGGCTTGAATTCGATAGTCGGCAAATTCCTTGATGAGACGATTTTTTCGATCAATAATAGCGTTGAGATTGGCTTGAACCTTTGAGGCATGTAACCCAAATTCAGGTGCTCGGCGGATGAGTGCCGCGATATCGGAAGAACGGAGCATGGCTTTCGTGGGCATACATCCGCGTAAAATACAGAGCCCACCCAGCGGGCCATGATCGATGATGCCAACATCGGCTCCTTCCGCTTCCGCTGTGCGTGCGGCTGCATAGCCGGCAGAGCCTCCACCGATGATAATAACATCGTGGTGAATGGTTTGCCCTGTGGCGTGTAAGGATTGTGTCATGATGAAATGGGGTAAGGAGTAAAATAGATTGTGAAGCGAATAGATCAATCAAGGATATCGCGTGAGTGGTTAGTCTTGAGCATGGTGGTATGCGTGCTAGCCTTGAATGGGGCAGGGATCGGTATCAAGGGGAAAAGTGGCATGTGAAAAGGAAGCAGTTGGTTGCAGGATGCGCTGAGCATTCCGGCTTTTCACTTTTTACCTTCTCCTTCCATTCCTGTCAGTTCTTGGACTTTGGCAATGAGCACTTCCACCTGAAACGGCTTTTGGATAAATGCGTTGGAGGAGGATTGTGGGAAATGTTTCATGGCGTCTTCTTCGGCATAGCCACTGGACACGAGAATGGGGACATGTGGATTCAGTTGACGAATCTTCTCGGCAAGTTGGCCGCCATCCAAATTGGGCATGGTGAGATCGAGAAATATGAGCGCGATCTGGTTCTGATATTTTTCGAAAATACGTAAGCCTGCCTTCCCATCCTGAGCCACCAGCGCCTCGAAGCCCATTTCTTGTAAGATGAGTGAACAGGCTGTTCGGACATCTTCTTCGTCATCGACGACGAGCACTTTGGTGAGCGTGGGGCTGTTGGCTGGTGTCAGTGGTAACGTCACCGTGGGAGGCTGTTGAGGCAGGAGTTGTTGGCGTGTGGGAAAGATGAACCAGAATTCTGTTCCATGTCCGAGTTGACTGTGGACGGCTACGGCCGCCCCATGGCCACGTGCAAGGCCTAAAAGTGTGGCGAGGCCAAGGCCTCGTCCTGGGAATTTTGTCGAAAAAAACGGATCAAAAATTTTTGGAATTAACTCAGGCTCCATCCCGATTCCGGTATCTTGAATTTTCATTGACACGCATGAGCCTGAAGGGAGATGGCCCATAATATGATACTGGCGAAAATCATGCGTCGCGGTATCGATTGTGCCTGTGCTGATAACGATCTTGCCGTCTTGATCTCCGATGGCTTCGGCCGCATTCGTGACAATGTTCATGAGTAGTTGCCGAAGTTGGGACCGATCTCCATGAATGGCGGGGAGGGGCGTTGCCATATCGAATGTGACCGTGATCCGTTTGGACACGGTTGATCGTAGAAAGGGCTTGCTTTCTTTCAGAAATTGCTGAAGGTCGATGGGGTGAAACGCTAATTTCGTTTCGCCGGCAAACGTCAGCATTTGGTTGGCAAGTTCTCCTCCACGGAGGCCTGACTTTTCAATGATACGTAAATGTTCTCGCGCTGGAGTGTCTGCTGGGAGGGAACGTAAGGCTAATCCCGCGCGTGCCACAATCGACATGAGTAAATTGTTGAAGTCGTGGGCAATGCCTCCTGCCAGGACACCCAGGCTTTCCAGCTTTTGCGCATATTGGCGTTCGGCTTCATGACGCTTCCGTTCCTCTTCCGCTTTGTGACGTTCAGTGAGATCTCTTAATGAGATGAGATACGCAGGTTCATTCTCCCATTCAATGGGCACGACACTCATTTCCACCGGACTCGTAGGTGTGTGAGGTGGCCCAATTGATATTTCGCTGGTTTGTCCTTGGACGATGGGATATTCAAACGGAGAGCCTAAGAGTGCTGGTGCGGGTCTACCAAACAAGTGTTCTGCGGCAGGGTTGGTGAAGCGGATGAAGCCGTCGGTGCCAATGACCAACAATCCATCCATAGATGATTGCAAAATGGTATTGGATTGATTCTGAAGGGCGTGGATGCGACGTACGGAGGTCAACTGGTCGATGGCTTGCTGAATATGGCGCCATAAAAATTCTTCCGATAACGTGTTGGTGATGAAATAATCTTGGACTCCCGCCTTGATTGCTTGTGCCGCGATTTCGGTATCTCCAGATCCAATGAGGAAAGTGATGGGCATGGCTGAGGGTGAGCGAATAGCACTTAGCCTCGAGAGAAGTTCCAATCCTGTCATATCCGGGAGTTGCTCATCTAACAGTAGGCAGTGCGGAGACATGCTCATGCAGGCTGTCAAAGCCTGTTCTCCTGTTTCCATTTCTTGAATGTCGAGGCCAATCGGGGCGGCGTGCTGAATCCATCGTCTATACATGGAGCGGTTATGGAAGTGCGCATTGATGATAAAGAGTTTGATGTTGGTCAGCGGAAGATGCGGGCTTGAATATGACATCGTCAAAGGTGACCCTTGAAATAAGAGCTGGGAT
>QJYE01000457.1 GCA_003235785.1 Nitrospirota bacterium | reverse complement strand
GGTTGTGTCCAATGGCCGATAGCCCATTGGTAAAAGGCTTGAGCTTGATGATATTCGGCTTGTGCTTGAATAGAGATGATTTCCGCATCCACCACATTTCGTTCTCGAAGATTCACAAAGAGTAAATTGGTGGCTCCTAGCTGAAACCGGGTTCTTTCGCCTTTTACAAGAGAGCGGGCGTAGCTAAGGGCTTGCGAAGCCGCCTCCATTCGTTCTTTCGCTCGGAATAGTGCCGAGTTGGCATTGTCGATATCCAGCGCTACTTGTTGCATCCGGTATTGCTGATCCCACAGTAATCGTTCCGCCTTGGCTTTCATTTGTAGTTGTTGGCCGGTCGCATCTTTTTGTAGGAAAGGAAAGCTGAGTTGAAGCCCGAATCGGTAACCCAGGCCCAGCACAAACTCTCCGGGTTTCCTGGTTGGTTCCGCCTCTGCCCGAAGATCAGGGAGTAAATTGTTTTTGGCGACACCAAGATCAATATGATTTCTCGCCGCTTCAAGTATAATTTGAAGGATTTCCGGCCGGCGTTGTTGGGCCAGATCCACATCGGTTTCCCGAGCGTGGATACCCGAAGTCGAAGTGAGAGGAGGAAAATCAGGAACCGTCTGAGGATTGAAAACAATGGGGGCACCCTGGTTCCAGACAAAGAGAGACAGCTTGAACTGTTCCTGTTCAGCTTCCCGTTTGTCTTTAATGACGTTTTCCAGTCGGCGTTGGACTTCCTGGTGGGCTTCAGTGACATCAAATTCCGCCACGGCACCGGTTTCAGCCTGTCGGGTGAGTTGTTGAAGGCGGACTTTGGCGACCTTCAAGGCTTGTTGGCGCAAATCTACGGCTTTCCATGCGGCCACCCATTTCCAATATTGTGTGGCGGCACCCAAATACAGATCTTGACGGGTTTGTTGAATATGAAGAGTGGCTTCCTGATCTGCCAGTTTTGATTTTTCCAGTTCACCCTGTTCCGGATTCGTCCCCAGTCCTCGCAATAATGGTAGCACGAGGCCTAACAGAGGTTGATTGGTCTGATTCACTCCGAGATCAGCTACCTCCACATCTCCCAGACCGGTTCGCCATCCGGCAAATCCCTGGAGACCCCAGGGATGCCGCATCCGAATTATGGTGTCGTTGAAACCCACACTTTTGGTTTTGCCGTCTTTGACCAGACGCTCCACCTCCAAATCATTGACCAGGATCGGTTCAAATGCACCAAGAGCTTTCAGTAATTTCCCTTGAGCTTCCAGTTTTTCAGTCCGGCTCCCATGCAACAGTGGATGTTGTGTCTCAACCAAAGACAGCACGGTTTCTAATCGCAGTGGGTGAGTGGCTGCTTGCGGGGAAGTCGTGGTCTCCAATGCAACAGTATCCGGCAAGGGAAACAGAAGAAGCACCGCGCCCGCAAACAGACAGGAACGTGTCAATAGATTTCGTGGCATGCATTCTCCCTCCTTTTAATAGCTTTCAGGATTGACAGTCGTGCATCTCTTGGAGTCGTGATTATTTCCCCGGCCGACCCGCCTTGGGGAGAAACGTCTCGGGAAGATAGGTTGACTGTTCTTGGTAGTCAGCTGGAAAGAAATTCACACGTCTCCATAACTCATACCAGAGAGGGACCCGGTTCAACAGAACCCATCCCATGACCTGAGTGCCTTGGCGAACCTGGCTTTGTGGTGGCCAAGCAGCCCCCTCCGGATCTTGAATGACCCAAAATCGAAACCGCTTTTGGGAATCCGGGGTTTGATCAACCACCAGAATAATGCCGTCAAAGGTTCCAGCCATCAACTCTGGCCAGGAAGGAAGGGGGATGGTCGGAATGCCATGAAACATGAGTCGGACCTTTCTGCCGGGCGTGAGAAGGGGAGCATCCAATGGTTCTGCCCACATTTGCACTGCACGGGTAGCCGTGTCCGGGACAAGGGTAAATAACGAATCGCCTTGTTTCACAATCTCACCCGCTCCTACTCGTGCCATGCGCACCACTGTGCCATCCATGGGCGCGGTAATACGACTGGCTGTCCTCCGTTGGACAGCATTGGAGCGGGTTAAGGCCAGGTCAGCCAGCTCTTTCGACGCCTGGGCAACTTCCCCGAGAGCTGCTGCTCGTTGGGAGCGAATAGTGAGAATACGTTGAACAAGTTCGGCTTCAATTTGCATGCGTCCATGGCTGAGGGCCTGTCGTGATTGGGTCACTTCTTGAAGGGCGGCATCACTAGCCTTAAGTTCGGCTTGAGCAGCGGCTTCAGCTTGAATTGCTAATTCCAATTCCCGCCGTGAAAGCAGCCCATCTGCTTCCAGGATATGCGACCGTTGTAAATTCAGATGAGCGGTTTGGGCGGCGATCTTGGCCGCGGCTTGGCGCTGTTTAACGCTCTGGATGCGCTGGGCAGCTTCCTGAACACGGGATTCAGCCGATCCAGTGGTCGCCTCGGTCAGTTTGGCCATTTCTTCAAGTTGGGTGGCCAAGAATTTTGAACGAGTTAATGCTGTCTCCCGTCTTTCCTCCAGGGCCTGCATGGATTGGTCCAGGCGAGCCAGGAGATCAGGAGCCAGGAACCTGGAATCGACGTCCACGAGTTCAAGGAGCAGATCATCTTTTTTGACGGTCATGCCTTCGTTAACGTGCCAAGCTGCGATGCGACCTTCAAGAGGTGCATGCACTTCCTGTGGACGTTCTGTCGGAGAATAGGCCGATAATTCCCCTTGCGCTTTAATCGTTTGAGTCCAGGGGACAAAGATCAGAATGAAAATGAAAACCAGAAAAAATCCGATGATGAGTCGTACGCTGGTATACAGTTTCTTGGGAACTTTGACGGCTGCCCACGATTCAAACTGCGTCTGGCGTTCATAGGTCTGAAGTGGGTGAGCCGTTTGCGAGAAAGGTATTTGAGGACCTGATTGCTCTGCTGGAATGGGATGAATTTCCATGAATGACGTGGTTACAAAGGCTTTGCTGGTATTCGTCTTATGTGGAACGACCTTCCAAATGATCCCGTCTGAATCGACTAATAATGTTATTTCCCCAATTGACCTGTGGT
>QJYE01000068.1 GCA_003235785.1 Nitrospirota bacterium | reverse complement strand
AGGTATGAATTTTTTTGGCGATGTCCTGAAATTTCGCCACCGTGGGATTGTCCCCATCCAAAATCGGCTCCCCTTTATCAAAGGTGCGCGCAAAAGTGCGATCGAAAGGAATGCGTCCTAGGAGTGGCAGGCCTAAAGCCTCACACATGGATTCCGTATCGCCTTCAAACAAGGGATTGGTCTCTCCACAGGAAGGGCAGCGATATTCACTCATATTTTCAACCACCCCTAAAATGCTTATCCCCAGTTCTTGGGCGTAGGCAATGGACTTTTGCACGACATTCGACGCCACTTCAGATGGCGTCGTCACGACGACGGCCCCCGCCAAATCGGGAACAAGCCCGACTAAAAGCGGTGGTTTATCGGCAGCGGCTCCTGGAGGCAGATCGGCCAACAGATAATCCAATTCGCCCCATACCATATCGGAGAGAAACTCCCGGATCACATTCATTTCGGTGAGTCCCAACCAGACCGGACTGAGGTCCATCGGCCCCTTCCAGCGAACTGGTGCGTTGTCCTGCAAGAGAAAATCCATCGACGCGACTTTTATGCCCAACGGACCGGTCGGAGGTACAGCTCCCTCTGGGGTATCCAATAAACCCTTTCCGCGCATGCCCAACATTTGCGGGACACAGGGTCCATTAATATCCACATCCAGCAGCCCGACGCGTTGCCCCATGCGAGCCAAAGCCAACGCCAGATTCACTGTGGTCATACTTTTCCCTACTCCACCTTTGCCACTCATCACTACCACTTTGCGTCGAATGCCCTTCATCCGAGACATCACCATTTTCGTCTGGGCAGAAATCTGCTCTACCACCTTGGCATCATCGGAGTAATGAAGCTGATTCAGAATTGTTTTCAGATCTTTTTGTTCATTCATAACTGCAACCCTACAATGAGGAAATTGATAGGAAAATTCAACAAATCACGGTACCACAGCATTTTTTCCAGCGTCAAACCAAGCATTTCTGAAGAGAACCTTGGCGAATTGGCCTCCAATCGCTGTCGCTGTAATTACTCCGACTGGTCTCGTTACCGGGTGCCCAAGTACCCCACTGCCCCGATTCCATTATTCAATGCCGGCCTTAGCCGCGGCTTTTTTCACGGCCTCTATCCCCTTCTTCATGGCTTGTGGCGAGGCATAAGGTTGGCTGGTGCCAATGACTTTCGAATTGCGGGCGACCAGGAGAAAGTACGATTTGCCATTTTTCATGGTCTTGGTTTGATAACAGGCCGCATCCGACGCGTGATCCCGTACCGACTGGATGGCCCGCCGAGCTGAAGATCGGACCTCATAGGCTTGACTGGAAAGAATGATCTCCCCACTTGCCGCTTTGAGACGAAAGTAAAACTTGCCATTCTTCCCTGCAAAGACTTCAAACCGACTGGTGGTGCTTGCCATTTGGAACCCCCTTGTTTGGTGGTGATAAAATTTAGAATCTTTCTCCCGCTTCCTCTCACAAACCTACTATTAAATAGTCAATCCTCATAAATCGTTGCCTGTGCCTGGCACTCTGCGATTCACTCTCACCAGACTGTATTGTTCCTTACTTCGTTGCACCTCGATAGATTTATTCGCAAATGAGATGACTTTCTTCCATATAGTTTTTAGGAATAGTCTTGCAGGAGAGTAACCCCAAGAAATTGAAGTTGGCGGAAATATTCAGTGGCGGGTTCTGGAAAATCCTGCATCAACACATCAAGTTCGGCAAGACAGTCGCGCAAAATCTCCACCCGTTGGTCATCTAAATGCTGTTCTTCAAAGAAATAGGTCAGACATCCTCCGATGACAGTATCTAAGGTCATCAATGGGCCTTCCTCACTTCCGAGATCACCAGGCCAATCTGCAGCTTGATGCACCTGCCACAGCTCGTCAAATTTTGCTCTATCCGAAGGATTCATAGAGAAACCACCCTGTAGGGACTCCCTGACACCCTACGCCCCGCGTCTACCGAGAATTTTCAACTTCTCTTTTATTTGGCGCTTCCATTAGGATTAGTCCCTGCCCCAATTCAGGGCATCTAACAGGAGAATGGACAATGCACATAATCCCAAGCCCCACATTCGATAGTCGACCGGCTCGCGCTCTAAACACCATTTCACGATGCGTAACCGCCATAGATCAGACCCGGCATACAAGAAAATCCCCTTGGCCACCATACTGAGACCCACGACGATCCAGAGTGGCTGATAGGCCAGGCCTTGCGTACCCACTAAGAGGACCAGACCGAGTAACCCGGCCAAGCCGCCCCACTTCAAAAATCCCGGCGCAACAATGATCGATTGGCGCAAGATGGCAATCATACGCTCTGGGGATAAAAGTAAGGCGAGACCATCAGCCATCCACAAGCCGGCGATAAAAAAGAGGAAAATAATGGCCACCGAAGATCCTTCCGTTACAAATATCGATGTGCAGTGACCGCACTATGATCATCCAAGTCATAGAGCAGCGGCGCCCCGGTCGGAATATTTAACTCAAGCACCGCCTCGCGAGATAAATGCTCCAAATGCATGACTAGGGACCGTAAGCTATTGCCATGCGCCACCACCAACACATTCTTCTGCGCGAGGAGCTCTGGGTAAATGTGACTCTCGTAATAAGGAAGCACTCGCGCAGCCGTATCTTTGAGACTTTCACCCCCTGGAGGCGGCACATCAAAGCTCCGGCGCCAGATTTTGACTTGTTCATCCCCGAATTTTTTTGCGGTTTCCGCTTTATTCAACCCTTGCAACTCACCATACATCCGCTCATTTAACGCGACATCTTCCTTAATGGGAATCCCGGTCTGCCCAATAGTTTCCAACACAATCCTCAACGTATGTTGCGCTCGCATCAGCACAGACGTAAACGCACAATCAAAGTGAAACGATCGGAGTTTTTCCCCTGCGGCCCTTGCCTCCTCCTCACCTTTGGCGGTTAACGGAACATCAACCCACCCGGTAAATCGATTTTCCAGATTCCACTGCGATTCACCATGACGTATCAACACCAGTTGCGGCATCGCTTCTCCTCCTTACATTGGCCAATTAC
>QJYE01000526.1 GCA_003235785.1 Nitrospirota bacterium | reverse complement strand
TCGCGAGAGGTCCTCCACTTTCCCTATCTATTCCCATGGAACGAGAGGGTTGTTGAGCACTGGCTTGCGCAATACGCATATCAGGATTGACATATTCTGGTCGAGGGCCCCCATTTTCATTTAAATACGCTCGCGCCCAGTTTTCAGGACTCGCCTCCATTGAGGAGGCGCTTCCATGACTAAATCCATCAACCGGTCCATAGTTAGGGCCACTTCCTGGAACACCCTCATAATTTTGTCCATAGTGCGCAAGTTCCCCGCTTCCACTATGACTTGATGAACCAGCTTTGGAAGGATCGCCATAAAATTCTTGGCTACTGTTTCCTCCACGTAAATATGCATTGGCCCATGCTTCTGGATCCGGATTGCTTGGATTGGCTGACCCGCTCCCAAACCCCGTCACGGCCCCATGGTTAGGGCCAGAACCATCGACTCCCCCATATTGCTGGCCATAATCTGCTCCACTTCCTGGAACAGAGGAGGTGCTACCCATCGCGGCAGTTGTTCTTCCATCAGAAGACGAGCCTTCTACTCCTTGTTGTCCCGAACGAAAGCTAGCATTTCCATTGACCCTTCCTCCATAAACAGGCGTCCCGTCGGGATTTCGGCCCGTCACTGAATAGGCTTTATCTCCGGACTCACTCATTTCACCTTCAGATGAGACCATCCCGTCCCCCTCTGAATTTGACCCAAACTTCACGGAATGCCCACTACACCCTGAGGCCATGAATACCCCCAACAGGATAGCAAAAAATAGCCTATTGTTGTTATGACTCCCGAACATGAGATCCTCCTGGTATAAGGGTTACTGAGTTCATTCGTGGCTTATGGACGTTCAACACCCTTTATCGCAATCCTGCATCCTACGGATTGTTTCAATAAATCGATTCTCATCCATAGAATCGATGCAAAAGGCCTATGATGAACTTATCGGCAGCCCTGCCCAATACTTAATGACTCACCATAAAGCCACAGAATACATCGAGACATTCTCAATCAGCAGTCAACCGATAGAGCTCCCACCCCTAATCGTTCAAAGGTCCTTTTTAACCCGTTCTATTTATATCGTGAACAGCCGAAAGGTCAGAGCCTAACCAGCTATTCCACCCAAGATGAAACATTTAAATGGGGGGAGGGGAACGATGCCAAACTCAATCTTGGGATCAAGATAGAGTCCCATTCCCATTGGAACAGAGAAAAGAGGGAAAAGGCAGAAACCCGTCTCTAATCCCCGCCTTGGAAGGCGGGGATAGTTCATACCCTGAGGAAAATGGACTACAAAAAAGAAGGACCGGAAAAGGTCAGTTAGGAACGTTTTTTGAAGAGGAATCTAGAACAGCCGTTTGATACCATTTCCAAAATTGTTCAACGCCTTCAGGGACAGACGTTTGCGGATCATACTGCAAAAGCTTTCGGGTTTTTGAAATATCAGCAAAGGTATAGGCAATGTCTGCATCTAACATGGGAGTCGAGGTTAACCGTGCCCTCCGTCCCACCAAGGTTTCAATGCCTTTCACAAAATCCAATAGCAGAACAGGTTCGCCTCTTCCGAGGTTTAAGATTTCATATCCCAAAGGATGATCGACCGCCGAGACCAGCCCACTGACAATATCTGCGACGTAGGTCCAATCCCGGTGCATGTTGCCATTGTTATAGAGGGGGACATCGCAACCGGTAAAAATATTATCCAAAACTTTATAGGCCATCATATCCGGGCGACCACGCGGACCATAGACGGTAAAAAATCGAAAGACCGTACAATCCAGCCCATAGAGATGATGATACGTATACCCCAACAATTCACTTCCACGCTTACTCGCAGCATAGGGAGCTAGCGGACGATCACTCGGATCTTCAGGGACGAACGGCACAATTTGAGTATTGCCATACACGGAAGAGGTCGACGCGAAAATGAAGGTCGGTAACTTCTCTGACTTCTTTGATCCGATCCGTCCAACAGCCGCATCAAGTAAAGCGAGCGTCCCCAACACATTCACATCATAGTAGAGTCCGGGATCATCAATGGACACCCGCACGCCCGCCATGGCCGCCAAATGGATAACCGCATTAAACTGATGATCAGAAAAAAGATCGGCGACTAATTCCCTGTCCCGGATATCTCCTTTCAAAAATTGGAAGGTGCCAGGCCATTGATTGGCCAAAGCCTGGTCGGTCACTTCTCGAAGATTGGCTTCTTTACGGGAGGGGTCATAATAATCATTTAAATTATCCAACCCGATCACATGATCACCGCGTTTCACAAGTCGTTCCACCGCATGACTGCCAATAAAACCAGCAGCGCCCGTCACTAAGATTGTTTTGGCCACACCAGACTCCTTAGAAAATTGAATGAGGACTTTTCCAACCCACGGCCATTCCTACGCTCCAGCCTTCATTTCGGTCACTCAAAGATGAACCTTGATCAGGCAAGGCCCCAGGTTCTTGTTGAAAAACCATTGAGAGGGGGGCACTCCGTTGCTACAATGTCGCATGATAAAAGTCATGGCTGCGAGAACAGTTGAGCTTCCTCATACCCACGAGACCACAGATATAGGAACGGGAAAGGACTTCGAAGCCGAAGTCATTGTGTTTAATTGTGATTGCCATACCTACCAGGAAGTTATCTCGCTCTTCTGCCAAATTATTCCAGGCATGACTCCACCCAGAGCCTTTGAATTAGCTTGGCAGATTGATCACCACGGGAGCGCCGTCGTCTTTCAGGGGGATATTAAGCAAGCTGATGCTATCGGAAACAAACTGGCAAGCGGCGGATTACGCATTGAAGTGAGATACTAACTGTCATATCATTTTCCCATAAGGCCATAGCTTATTTTTTCTTGGCAAGACGAGGCTTCTTCACCGACTCGCCCTTTTTCTGAGTAGCTTTACCCCCGGTAGACTTGGTCTTAGCGGAGGTAACCTTCTTTATCACCGGTTTTTTTGTAGAAGGCGCACTCCCCTTTTTTGCAGATGCTGCGGCCGATGTCTTCACAGCCTGGCTTTTGGCCTTTACCTTTGTAGGCCTAGGAGATAGCTTGGCTGCACCGGCTTGACTCTTCGTAACTTTGGTATCGGACGGAGATGACTTCGAGGCCTTGTCTTTTACTTTTACGACTTTTGAGCCTGATTTCCCTAGCGCACTGATCGGCTTCACAACAACAGGGAAGGAAGGCAGCTTTTTCTTCTTCAATTCATCGCCAGAAAATACCTTGACTTGGTAGAGTTCAAATAAGAGCTCAACAGACTTTTGATCCCCTTTTCGAGCGAGAGTCAGAAGACGGCGGCGTTGATTCATTTCTTCTTCTTCCGTATGGGAAGTCACTCGCCGTTCCATATGGTTAAACCCTTTCTTTGGTTAAAAGGTCCCCATTTTTGCCTCAAAATTGATGGGGGTGATATTTTACATGATCAGAATGTTCATTGGCAATATTCCCTAATGAACTTTTCTTGTTAGCCGCACATTTCATATTGTCACCAGTGCAAAAGGAATATGAAATTAATCAGGCTACCCCAGAACATCTCTTTTCAAGGAAAGACTCATAAGACGGGGAAGGGACCAGACTTCGCCTGTGTGCTCAGCAAAAGAGCCAGCACCATATCTACCATAAAGAATGAACCTGAAAGGTCATGGCCTAGATAGTCACCCTATAACAGATCAAGGGTTGCTCGAGCTTCTTCTGATCCAGGGAATTTTGGACTGAGTTGGAATGCCGCCTCTAACATTTGTTTTCCCTTCAAGCGATCCCCATTTTTAAAGTGCGCCATGCCTAAATGGTACTGCACCTCAGGATTTTCAGGAAGCTTTTCGGCAGCTTCCTGTAGTAAGGAGACCGCTTTTAAGTAGGCATTCTTTTTGTAATAAATCCACCCCAGGGTATCAGCAATATGAGGATTATCTTCTTGCTGCATGCGGGCACTCTCCGCAAACGACAACGCCTCATCTAAGTTGCCTCCATGCTCCGCCATCAACCAGGCAAGATTATTCGCTGCTGGAGAAAATTTCGGTTCGATTTCTAACGTTTTCCGGTAATGAGTCTGCGCCTTCGCGATATCGTTGCGTTGCTCGGCAATCATCCCCAAAATCATATGGGCGGAGGCCGCTTTCGGATTTTTTTCTAGGAGACGCTCATATTCCTGTACGGCTTCATCGGTTCGGTTCGTCCGCCGATAGAGTTCCGCCAAATTCATGTAGGATACTTGCAGTTGATCATTGAGCTCCAATGACTTTTTAAATGCCTGTTCCGCTTTATCGGCTTGATTCGCCTGCATCCACAACCCACCAAGTAAGTTATATAAGAAGGGATTGTCTGGCGTCGTTTCAATTTGTTTCTCCACCCGCTCACGAGCCTGTTTCGCTTCACCTCGGCTGACTCGAATGCTAGCAATTTGGCCAACGGCTTGGGCAAAGTTGGGATTCCGGATCAGTGCCTCTTCAAAATGAGCAATGGCCGCTTCATAGTGTTTATCCTGACGATCAATAAGCCCCAATTGATAATGAGCGACGGAGTCTTGAGGAATTTGCTTGATAATAGCTTCGTACACTTTTTTCGCTTGCGAAATGTCCTTTTTCCCAAGATACGCTTGTCCTAACAAATGAACAGCCTGCACATCTCGTGGATTCAGCCGAATGGCCATTTGCGCTTCTTCAATCGCCATCGAATAGGAACCCTCAGCCATGCGGACCAAGGCTAAAGCCTTGCGAATCCCACGATCTTTCGGAGCTAACTTCACGGCTTCATTTAATTCCTGAAGAGCCTGAACGAGATCCTTTTTCGTTGCAAAACCCACACCCAGGTACTGATGAGCCATAGCTAGATTCGGCTCCTCCTTAATCACCTTTTGAAAGATGGGAATGGCCTCATCCGCTTTTCCCTGCCCTAACAATAACCTCCCTTGAAAAACTTGGGCTAAGGAATCATTTTTATTAGACTCTAATGCCGACGCGACCAAGGTTTCGGCTTGTTCCCATTGTCGATTGTCTAAATAAAAATTAATCACGGCATTGCGAGCCGGCTTGGATGTGGGATTCAACTCGACGGCTTTTTTGTAATGCTCCAACGCTTTTCCACCAGACCCGAGGAAGGTATAAAACTCCCCTAATAAAATTTGAGGCGTTTCACTGGCAGGTTTCTGCTTTGCAAATTTTTGATAGACCTCTTCAGCTTCTTTCCACTTTTGAGTCGCCAGATAATATTGCCCTAATTTGGCATACAGCTCGTCATTATCCGCATCTAATTCCAAAGCTCGTTGAAATTGTGCTTCAGCCTCCACTTGCTTGCCCTGAACAAGCAACAAATCTCCCTTCGCCAAAATCAACATGGTAGATCTGCTGTGCCGCAGCAATCCCTGCTCTAAGCTTGCTTCCGCTTCTTCTGGTTTCTTCATCGCCAGGTAGGCCCGTGCCAAATCAAGATAGATTTGTTCGTTTTCTGGATCTAACTCAATGGATTTTTTCAGTTCGGCAATGCCTTCTTCAAATTCCTTCTCGACAATGAGACTTCGACCTCGTAATAAATGTCCTTTGGGATCCTGAGGGGAGGAGGTCAAGACAATGTCTGCATGCTTCTTCGCTTCCTTCGGCTTTTGGGAGAGCAAATAAAATTCCCCCAATTTTAATTGAGCATCTTGAATCGTCGGATCAATCTCGACTGCCTTAGAGAGTTCTCCAAAGGCCGCCCGTAAATCTGTCATCCCTCCCAGCTTCAAATGAATGAGAGCGAGCTGGTGGTAGGCTTTGGCATCTTTGGGATCAAGCTGAATGATATTTTTAAATTCAATCAGGGCTTCTTGATACTTCTCGTCATTGAAATAAGCCATGCCCCGTTCATAATGCTTCGCCTTTTTCTCTTCGGCGGATAATTGCGTACAACTGCCCAGACTCACCAGGAAAAATGGCAAGGCTAAACAAAGGAACAACCCGCTTAATCGTGTCCGTGGCATATCGAAACTCCCTTTTCTATGAGGCAACCTTACTGGACAATAATTTCGCAACAAACAAGATGAAGCCGCGTTACAACTACCACATTCGGCGCGGCGCAACTCCTGCGCTTTGCGGGTGTGGGGCTTCAACCCCACCCTTGGACAGGGAAAATCGGCCACCTGGACCCTCAAGTGAACCGTTCCCCGGCCCACGGACGTGCGTATAATTTCAGTTAGGATTCATTAAGAGTTTTCAATGTGGCTCGAGCTTCCTCGGAGCCAGGAAAATCAGGACTCAATTGAAAGGCTGTCTCCAAGGCTTTCTTGGCCTGAGCCTCATCCCCTTTCTTATATAACGCCATCCCCAAATGATATTGCGCTTCAGGATTTTCCGGCAATTTTTCTACCGCTTCTTTCAGCAAAGAAACCGCTTTCAAATACCCTTTCTTATGGTAATAAATCCACCCTAAGGTATCGGCTATGGCAGGATTGTCACTTTGTTGCGCACGGGCATTCTCGGCGAGGGTGAGAGCTTCATCAAGATTCCCACCTTGCTCCATAATGAGCCAAGCTAAATTATTTCCTGCAGGAGCAAATTTTGGATCAACTTTCAAAATATTCCGGTAGTGCTCTTGGGCTTTGGCATGATCTTTCCCCTGCTGCGCCATGATACCTAAAACCATATTGGCCGAAACCGAATCGGGATTTTTCTTTAATAGTTGCTCATATTCCTTAATGGCCTCATCCATCCGATTGGTTCGACGATACAACGCCGCTAAATTCATATAAGACACTTCAAGTTGTTCATTGAGGGCTAGAGACTTCTTAAATGCCTGCTCAGCCTTATCAGCCTGATTCGCCTGCATCCACAACTGTCCCAATAAATTGTAATATAGTGGATTGTCAGGAGACGCCTTTATTTGTTGTTCAACGCGATCACGAGCCTGCTTGGCTTCCCCTCGATTAATGCGGATGCCGGCAATTTGCGTTAAGGCCTGGGCAAAGTTCGGGCGTAACTTGAGGGATTCTTCGAAATGGTCAATCGCCTCCTGAAATTTCTTATCTTGTTCAGCGATCAGACCCAATTGATAATGCGCTAACGGATCCTGGGGAATCTGATCCACAATGGCTTGATAGACATTTTTAGCCTTCGAAATATCCTTTTGTTGAAGATACGCCTGACCCAGAATATGGACGGCCTGAACATCTCGAGGATTCAGCTTAATGGCCATTTGCGCTTCTTCAACCGCCATCGCATATGATCCTTCAGCCAACCTCATGGCAGCCAAGGCCTTACGCACCCCCCTATCCTGCGGTGCTAATTTAACGGCCTGACTTAATTCTTGGATGGCTTGAGGAATATCTTTTTTTGACGCAAAGGCCAGGCCTAAATATTGATGAGCCATGGCTTGTTGCGGTTCATCTTTAATGACTTGTTGAAATAGAGGAATGGCGTCATCCGCTTTCCCCTTCCCTAATAACAAACGCGCTTGAAAGACTTGGATCAAAGAGTCATTCTTGTTTTTCTCTACCGCAGCCGAAATCAACTTTTCCGCCTCATCCCATTTTTGATTGTCTAAATAAAAATTGATAAGAGCATTGCCAGCTGGCTTCGACTTGGGATTCAGCTCAACGGCTTTCTGAAAATGTTCCAAAGCCTTTTCCCCGGCGCCCATATACGTGTAAAACTCACCCAAAAGCATTTGTGGGGTCTCATGATCCGGTTTTCGGCTAGCCAATTTCTGATAGACCTCTTCGGCTTGCTTCCATTTTTGAGTGGCCAGATAATATTGCCCCAATTTGGCATAGAGCGCCTCATTGTCCGCATCTAACTCCAAGGCTCGCTGATACTGCACTTCAGCCTCGGCTTGCTTTCCCTGAACAAGGAACAAATCCCCCATGGCCAAAATCAAGGTGGTTGAGTCCTTCTTTGTTTCCAGAGCTTGCCGTAATGTGGCTTCCGCTTCTTGGGGGTTTTTCATCGCCAGGTAGGCCCGTGCCAAATCAATATAGATTTGTTCGTTCTCTGGATCTAACTCAATGGATTTTTTCAGTTCGGCAATGCCTTCTTCGAACTCCTTCTCAATAATAAGGCTCCGACCACGCAACAAATGCCCCTTGGGATCTTGGGGAGATGCCGTCAACACGATTTCCGCATGCTTTTTGGCTTCAAGGGGCTTTTGGGACAAGAGATAAAAATCGCCCAGCTTCAGATGGGCATCCTCATTCGTTGGATCCATTTCCACCGCTTTGGTCAGCTCTCCAAAAGCGGCTTGTAAATTGGGCAACCCACCAAGTTTTAAATGAATGAGGGCGAGTTGGTGGTAGGCTTTGGCATCTTTGGGATCGAGCTGAATGATATTTTTAAATTCAATGAGCGCTTCTTGATACTTCTCATCATTGAAGTAGGCCATCCCTCTTTCATAATGCTTCGCCTTCTTCTCTTCAGCCGATAATTGGGTACAATTACCTAAACTCACCAGCAAAAAAGGCAACACCAAACAAAAAACCAATCCAGTCAACCGTGTCCGTGGCATACCAACTCCCCTTTCAGATTGATTCATATTCATCTTCGAGGATGCCCCTCAAAAATTCCCGCATGTTTTCTTAAGTATTTTTTATATCTTGACAGACTCAAGGCCTTAAGGCTAGGACTCTAGAGGCTCGACACCAGCTTCACAGATCAAATTCCCAAGGCAGAAACTCAAGAATAACCCAACCAGGAAAGAAGCGATGAATTGACAGCTCTAAGAAAGCACCGATATAGTCTGGTCTCTCTTTTCCTGAATAAATTCAAACGTTTTTATTGTACACCGATCTCTTAATTTATCCAAAGGTCACAGACACATGGCTCAATCGGAAACAATCTATTCACCTGATCAAATCGGCTACACCCTCGTCAGATTTAACAGTACCGGAATCTTTGAAACCCATAAAGATCATATGGTCGATCCCTATTCCGCCACACGAATGCCCAAGGGGCCTCAGGTTGAGGGCATTCAATATGCCCCCCAGGAAGCGAACAAACTTCTCCCATGCTTAGTCGTCCTGCATGATCAATGGGGATTAACGTCTGTGATTCAAGAGTTGGCGAAAGGATTGGCCTGCCATGGGTATGTCGTCATGCTCCCGAACCTCTACGGCCGTCAAGGCGGAATGGTCACAGCAAATACCGAAGTTGCCGAAGCCCTTATGGAACGCCTGAATGAACAACAGGCCCTTCAAGATATCAATGCCTGTTTTGAATATCTCAATAGCAATATCAGCGAAGATGCGCTTCTGGAACGAACCACGCGCAATGCCCATGCCATCGTAGGCTTTGGTATGGGCGGAACTTTGGCAATCAAAACAGCCGCACATCGACGTCGACTTCAAGCTGCGGTGGCCATTGGTGGAACCGTACCTTCTGCCTCGGATTCCGAGACGGCTAAGAAACTGTTCTGCCCTCTCTTGCTCCAGCAAGCGGGGCAAAACCCTCAATCATCACCAGAAGAAGTTGAACAATTTTGCCAAGCGGCAGCAGAAGCCGGAAAAATAGTAGAAGTCACCACCTACGCCGAGGCATCACCTGGATTCTGGTACCCACAATCACCGAATCATCGGGCAGCCGATCTGGATGCAGCTTTACAGAAAGCGCTCGAATTTATTAGCAATCTCCTCAAAAAACCATAATTTCTCGAACGCCGGAGCACCATTCACCAATCTCGATCACTTCCAAGACAGCCCCCTCCTAATTAAAGCCACCTCCAGAAGCCATCATGTCACCCCATCGACTATGGAATAGGCCTCAAGTCCTCATCCTTCTCCTCTGCCTCTTCAATGTGGGGTCTCCTCCCCATGCAGGGGCTCAGGGCAATGCCTTGGAGCAACCATGGAAGCTTCTTAAAGAACATCGCACCCACATCCTCAACCTCTCCTCTGATAA
>QJYE01000081.1 GCA_003235785.1 Nitrospirota bacterium | reverse complement strand
GATGGATTTTCATAGGATTGAATCATAATGATAGGGTCAGGGAATTGGCAACTTGGGAGGTGCAACCCCTGTTTGGCCGCGCTCGTGGTCGATCCCTGTTTCTTCTACTAAGTCGGTATCTGTGTTTACCGAAAAACCTATAGGGAGTCTACGTAAAGTGGTATGATGAGCTCTGATTTTGGTTGGCATATCGCTTCGGGTTCTTTTTTTTTGTAATATGACGTCCCAAGAAAAGATAGCGCAGGGATTAAAGATATGAGAAAACAAGAGGAGTCGAGAATGAACCGTACAGAGGATTCGCAGGACCAGCTTTGTATTAATACCATTCGCACCTTGGCCATGGATGCGGTGCAAGAAGCCAATTCCGGTCATCCTGGCACGCCGATGGCCTTGGCCCCAGTGGCCTATTGGTTATGGAACAGGCTCTTGCGCTTTGATCCGGCTGACCCCATTTGGCCAAACCGTGACCGGTTCGTGTTATCAGCTGGCCATGCCTCTATGTTGCTCTATTCCATGCTGCATCTCTGTGGTGTGAAGGCCGTCAACAACGAATATGAACAATTGGGACAACTGGCGGTGACGTTAGACGATATCAAGCGGTTACGCCAATTGGAGAGCAAGTGCCCTGGCCATCCTGAATATCGCTGGACGTCGGGGATTGAAACAACCACGGGTCCACTTGGGCAGGGGGTGGCGACGAGTGTCGGGATGGCCATGGCTCAACGATGGATGGCCAGCTATTTCAACCGTCCTGACTTTGAGATGTTTTCCTATGATGTCTATGCGCTATGCGGTGACGGCTGTTTGATGGAAGGGGTTTCTGCCGAAGCCGCCTCTTTGGCCGGTCATCTTAAGCTTTCGAATCTCTGTTGGATCTATGACAATAATAAAATTACGATTGAAGGCAATACCGCGTTGGCATTTACCGAAGACGTGGCCACTCGGTTTATCGCGTATGGGTGGAATGTGACGCGGGTTGGCGATGCCAATGATGTGGAGATGTTAAATCGGGCTTTTGCCACCTTTCGTCAGGAATCCGAGCGTCCGACCCTCATTATTGTGGATAGTCATATTGCCTACGGTGCGCCCAATAAGCAGGACACGCATTCTGCCCATGGGGAGCCTTTGGGTGAGGAAGAAATTCGCTTGACGAAACGGAATTATGGGTGGCCGGAAGATGCCAAATTTTTGATTCCTGATGGAGTGCTGACTCATTTCCAACAAGGGATTGGCACACGGGGCGAGGAATTGCGGAAGACCTGGCTGGCTCGGTTTGCCGAATATCAAACACAATATCCCGAATTGGCTGATCATCTCTACAAGATGCAGCACCGCCAGTTGCCGGAAGCATGGGACAAGGATTTGCCGGTCTTTTCTGCGGACCAAAAGGGATTAGCGGGTCGAGAAGCTTCGGCCAAGGTCCTCAATGCGATAGGCAAAAATGTGCCTTGGCTGTTTGGTGGCTCGGCTGATTTAGCGCCATCGACCAAAACACGGTTAACCTTTGAAGGCGCAGGCGACTGTACCAGTGAGAATCACTCCGGGCGGAATGTGCATTTTGGTGTGCGAGAACATGCCATGGGGGCTATTTTAAATGGACTGTCCTTATCTAAGCTGAGGCCTTATGGTTCGGGATTTCTCATTTTCAGTGATTATGCCAGAGCGGCCATTCGCCTTGCGGCGCTGATGGAAATCCCGGTCCTGCATATCTTTACCCATGACTCTATCGGGGTGGGAGAAGATGGTCCCACGCATCAGCCGATTGAACAGATTCCATCGCTCCGAGCCATCCCGGGATTGATGGTGTTGCGTCCTGCTGATGCGAATGAAATTGTCGAAGCCTGGAAAGTGATGATGCCGTTGCGGCATGAGCCGGTTGTGCTCATTTTGACGCGGCAGGCCATGCCGACCTTGGATCGTACCAAATATGCGTCAGCCGCAGGTGTGGCGAAGGGAGCCTATGTCTTAGCTGATGCTCCCGATGGTCGTCCCGATGTGTTGTTGCTCGCGACGGGGAGCGAAGTTGCCCTCTGTATCCAGGCCCACGAACAGTTGGCGGTAGAAGGGATTAAGAGTCGCGTCGTGAGCATGCCTTCCTGGGAATTATTTGAACAGCAGTCTGAGGACTATCAACAATCGGTTATTCCTCACGACGTGACGGCACGAGTATCTGTGGAACTCGCCACCACTTTGGGCTGGGGACGGTATGTCGGGACCCAAGGCGTCTCGATTGGCATGGAATCCTTCGGGGCCTCCGCTCCCCTTAAAGACCTCCTGAAAAAATTTGGATTTACCGTTGACCATGTCGTGGCTGCCGCCAAAGCGCAGATTGATCGTGTCCAGCATCAGATGGCGTCTTTGTGATTGTAAACAGGTCGTGAAAAGGAGATGTGCTCATGAATCGTCTCGTGCAACTTCGTGAATGTGGACAGAGCCCGTGGTATGACTATATTCGTCGCGGATTGATCACGTCAGGCCAGTTGCAAACCTTGATCGATCAAGATGGGTTGATGGGCATGACGTCCAATCCGGCTATTTTCGAAAAAGCCATCGCGGGGAGCACGGACTATGATGACGCGATTCAACAGGCGGCTTCTGAGTTGATTGGCGTGAAGGCCATTTATGAGCGGGTGGCCATTCAAGATATTCAGGATGCGGCGGATGTCATGCAGTCCGTGTATGAATCTTCCCAAGGACGAGATGGATATGTCAGCTTGGAAGTCTCGCCGGATTTGGCGTTTGATACTCAGGCCACCATTGAGGAAGCGGTTCGTCTTCATGCAGCAGTCGCGCGAAAAAATGTCATGATCAAGGTGCCGGGTACACTTGAGGGCCTGCCGGCTATTGAGGAGCTGTTGTCACGGGGCATCAACATAAATGTCACCCTGCTGTTTAGTGTGGCAAGGTATGAACAGGTGGCCTGGCGCTACATTCGTGGGCTTGAGCGATTAGCGGCAAATGGTGGGGATGTCGGACAGATTGCGTCGGTGGCAAGCTTTTTCGTCAGCCGGATCGACAGCCTGTGTGATAAGCGGCTGGAAA
>QJYE01000062.1 GCA_003235785.1 Nitrospirota bacterium | reverse complement strand
CGAAGAAGAAGAACCGAACTAACTTTGTGGGGGGTCTTGTTGGAAAATTTATTCAGCCTTGGATGGGAATCAAGTGGCCCGGTATCCAGGGGTTGTGTGTAGGGCCTAGTCGTCTTGGAAAAGGGGCGCACGTTCTTCATTGCATAGAGGAGTTCAAGAGGGCAGGGAGTCTTACCTCATCATGATGAGAGACCATGGATTCAGAGTATGTACCCTAAGATGCAAACCGTGAAATACATGATATCGGAACGAAATGAAGGAGGTGTGCAAAGCATAATCCACACAGGTTTCCATTCTACAGTAGTTTCTGATTTGGCCGATAGGGTGAGAAGTTGGAGGTTCATATGCGAGAAAACCTTACGCTTGGATTTGTGTGTGTCGTGATCTTCCTTGGTGGATGCGCTTCTTATTCTGCGAATAAGGCCAATGTAGGTAATGATGGGCAGATTGATCTCTATCTTAGTACATTAGATGACAAGCATTTTGTGTGGTGCCAATTGGATCCTGAAGCCTGTCGAAAAGATTTTGAGGAATGGAAAGGCACCGTACGGGGGAGAATGATCATAAAGGAATTCGAAAAAGAGGATTCCGGTCAAGCGTACAATACGCACCATTTGCCGAATGTCTTTCGCACCCGTTTTGTTGATGAAAGCCAATTCCCTAAGGAATTGGTAGGGGAAGGGGGTTTGGGGCAGAGCTTCGGTTCGGATTCCCAAAAATATGAACGGCCACTTCCATCCATCGATAAGAGGCTGGAGCCTATACAAGAAGGAATATCTATAGCTCCAGGAATCTATGGCCCTGATGTTCGCTCTAGTGGTTTCTAGGAAGCCTGCCAAGAGGACCCACCGTTTACTTCAGGGATGACCCAACATTCTTGCTTGCCAGTTCACGACAATGCTTCTACGATTGTCACCATAATCTCGCTCCATTCTTGAACCCATCACGGCCTTACTGCCTTCGATCTCATGTCCAGTTCAGCTGCCCGTCGTGGCGAAATATTTCTGCATCGTGGAGACCTGACGCAGGCCCGTGCGTGGTACGAACGGGCTGTCATGGAAGCCAGAGGGGCGGAATCGCTTAAAGACTTATCTGATGTTCTTGGGAATTTGGGGAATGTCTGTGCCCTGTTAGAAGAACATGAACAGGCCGAGGCCTGTTATCGAGAAGTTCTGGATATCCAACGCACAGTACAAGAAGGAAATGGCATTGGCGAAACTCTTGTCAATTTAGGGAATCTCAAAGCGGATACGAATCAACCGGAGAAAGCTCGAGCGTTTTATCTGGAAGCCTTGGATGTTTTGCAACCCCTTGAGAATGACCAGGCCCTTGGCATTCTTTACAGCAATCTCGCCCTTCAGGAATACCAATTACACAACTATGAGGCCGCTATCGCTGGGTTTCATTCAGCCCTTGAATATCACCGTAAAGTGGGGAACGAGGATGGTTTGGCATCAACCTATGGCCAGCTTGGAAAAACCTTTCTCCTAACAGGACATTCTGGAAAAGCCGAGGCCTGTTTCAATAATGCGAACGAACATTTTATCAAGTTAGGCAATGGTCCAGGAGAAGCCGGAGCTTTGCGTATGCTGGCAGATGTCTATATGGAGCGAGGAGATAAGATCTTAGCCCTTCGTTGCCTGGAACGAGTCGTTCACATCGGTCGAACCTATCAACTTCCACAGTATGAAGAAGATCGGCAACGCTATGAGGCGTTGCGCCAAGCATAGCTCAGGGTTGCCGCGTAAACGGTAGCGTTAGACGTCTGTGATTCAAAAAGGCCAGACGATCGTGCAAAAAAATACCTACTAGCGGGCTTGCTGCGAATGGTTGTTGAAGGAATGTGTTGAACTTGCACGTCGAAGAATATTCCCGCCAAGGCTGTATGCTAAAAAACGGTAGTTGTGGTGATGAAAACCCTCCTCAGCTTTAACGCGTGGACTAGCTTATTGTTAAATTTCTACTCACGGGCGAAGAGAGGTGTATGCCATCCAGGTATTTTTCATGGAATGGGCACGGTTGAGTCTGCCATGGAGGGATTAAGACATGGTGCTAGGATTTTTTTTGACATGACCCCTTCATAGTTTGGGGAGAGAATAAGTTCGATGGATATATGAAAACATTGAGGAAAATGAGTCATTTGCGCTATTTCTTCTGAACGAATCCCATGTGCAATGAAACATTCTTTCGCCGCCTTGCGTGATATGAGCTATCTTTAATTGCTTTGTTGTGCTAGCTTAAAAGAACTTCTCGCCTTGGGCTTGGCGAGGAGTAATCTTATTCCTGAAGCCCATAACCGGTGTTGTTTCGCCCGAGAGATAACTCGGAAGTGTTTGACCTCTGTCGCCTGTATGCAGCGTCCGCGGACTACTCCTTCCCAATGTTTTACCCTTCTCGAGCCTAAGACAATATCATTTTTTCAAAAGGAGGAGCCCCATGGGTTCAAAGTTGTATGTAGGTGGATTGCCGTATTCTGCGACTCAAGCGGAATTAACTGATCTGTTTTCGGCGCATGGCACGGTCGAATCAGCAAATGTCATTAGCGACAAGTTCACTGGCCAATCCCGCGGGTTTGGTTTTGTGGAAATGTCGTCTGGAGAAGAAGCCCAAGCCGCAATTTCAGCCTTAAACTCGACAGAGTTTGGTGGCCGAACATTGACGGTCAATGAAGCCAAGCCCCAAGCCCCACGCACTGGCGGCGGCGGCGGTTATGGCGGCGGTGGCGGCGGTGGCGATTTTGGCGGTAACCGTCGAAGCCGATTCTAACCGTAACACCAATACGTTTGAGAAAAGGGAGAGGTCCAAAAGATCTCTCCCTTTTTTTGTCACGAATGTAGTTATTGAAGGCATCCGGCCGAGGCTGTGTAATAACTCCCTTCTCCGATCCTTTCACCGCTACAGTCGGTATGACAGCACATCTCCTCTTCGTTTGCTGTTATTTGTTTTGTCGAGCATTTCCGTTTTTGTGTCGCCACGAACCTCCTTGAGGCGTCACCGGTGGCGCTGCTGAGCCTATTGTTGCGTGTAGGAGGCCACCACTCACGTT
>QJYE01000069.1 GCA_003235785.1 Nitrospirota bacterium | reverse complement strand
ATCGTCGTCATCTATATTTTGGCAGCCATTGCAGAAATCGGCGGATGTTTTGCTTTTTGGATCTGGCTCCGAATAGGCCGATCTCCAATGTGGGGTTTTGTGGGGATGGTGAGCCTTGTGATCTTTGGCATACTGCTAACACGCTCCGAAACAGCTTTTGCTGGAAGAACTTTTGCGGCCTACGGAGGGGTGTACATCGCGGCTTCTCTGCTGTGGCTCTTTGTCGTAGAACGAATTGTTCCAGATCGATGGGATATTATCGGTGCAGGGATTTGTCTTATTGGGGCGGCTTTAATCCTTTGGGCCCCGCGTCCACTTATTCAGTAACTCATAAGGGAATCTGAAAGAAAAAATTTCTATGGCTTTTCCTCAAAAGACCACAACGATTGGTTTGAACAATCCTTATTCACATAGCTTAGGGCTCTAATCGCAACCGAGCTTTCAGGCCAGAGGAAATCATCACTTCCCCTTGTGCGTTCACAATGACCCCTTCCACGTCAGGTAAAGATTCAATGAGGGCCATGCCCCTTTCGGAGCCCATCACGAAAATTCCGGTATCTAACCCATCAGCCATAACGCCGGTTTTCGCAATGATCGTGACACTTTGACAACCTCGGGCTGGCTGAAGCGACGTGGGATCCAGGATATGGTGGTATCGAATCCCGTCCTTCATGATAAACCGTTGATAATCTCCAGCCGTCGAGACGGCTTCATTTTCTAATGCAATGCGACCTAAGATTTGGCCTTGTTCTTTTCGGGGATGTTGAATGCCAAAGACAAACTGCTCCTGATCCGGCATACGGCCAAAAGTTCTGATATCTCCTGACAGTGCCACGACACCCGCCGTCGCTCCTGCTGACTTCATGACCTCTACCACTAAATCTGCGGCAAATCCTTTCCCGATACCTCCAACATCAACCTGCATACCCGCACGCCTGAGAAAGACAGTGCCCGCTTGTTCATCCAAATCAATATTTGAGAGAGAGGTGAATGGACGAACCGCTTCCAATTCTTCCTGTAAGGGAACTCTCCCCTCCTGACTGACATTCCAGATAGCAACAGCCGGTCCCACCGCGACATTAAATCCACCTTCCGTCAAAGTGGCCATGCGCAATGAGGCTTTCAAGACCTCCAAATTCTCCTGGCTCACATGAACCGGACGTTTCCCCGCAGCGGCATTGACCCGTGAGAGTTCACTCGTCGGGATCCACGTGCTCATCAACTGTTCTAATCGCCGAATTTCCGCTAAACCCGCATCCACCGCTTCCTTGGCCACGCCTTCTTCCGGTGCAACCCCGGTCACGAACACAATCGTACCCATCAGATATTGACTACGCTTGATCATGGCATCTTTGGCATCACTCTCCCCCAGGGGCAAACCTAATAAGCCAAAAGTCAGCAACAAGATGAACCCCAGGTAACATGAGATTGATCGTTTATCGATTGCCTGAGTCATGACTCTACGCCCCAGTGCGAAAAGATATGACAAACAATTATACGCGTCACAATCTTTGCCCTAACATTCTCCTCATTTCTCCATGGATTCGAGAAGGAATTAATCAACAGCCTTGCTCTGACGATGAAATCGTAAAACAATAGCGGGATCAGGATGAAGGTTCACTTTCGATTCACCCTTGCCCTTATAGGGCAGGGTATTTAATACATGGCGAATGGCCTCCAGCCTGGCCTTCATTTTGCTGTTTGCCTTGACGATAACCCATGGGGAGTAGGAGGTATGCGTCTTACTAAACATTTCTTCTTTGTACATGGTGTACAGATCCCAATTCTCTTGGGCTTTATCATCAACAGGGCTGATCTTCCACTGTTTCAAGGGATTATTGACCCGGCCTTTAAAGCGACGCTCTTGTTCGTCTTTGGAAATGGAGAACCAGAACTTGATGATTTCAATGTTGTCTTCATAGAGCATATGTTCGAATTCGGGAACCTGTTGCATGAAAGTCTGGTGCTGCTGCTTCGTGCAAAAATTCATGACGGGCTCGACGACTGCCCGGTTGTACCAACTGCGATCAAAGAAGGCGATTTCTCCAGGATTGGGAAGAGGCTTGACGTACCGTTGGAAATACCATTGCCCTTTTTCCACCTCAGTAGGTTTAGGCAAGGCCACCACTCTCATGGACCGTGGATTCAGATGCTCAGTAAATCGTCGAATCGCTCCCCCTTTCCCAGCCGCATCCCGGCCTTCAAAAATAATGACCACGCGTCGTCCCGTGAGCTGGACATCTCGCTGTAATTTCACCAATTCAACTTGTAATTGTCGTAATTCTGCTTCATAGTGCAAAACTCGTAAGGCATTCTTAGGGCTGATGTTTTTTGACTTGAGGAGTTTGATCAGACCCTGCTTGGACGTCAGTTCGGCGAGATCTTCCGCCGTCAACGTCAGAACCTCCTTTTTCATAGGTACAGCATTCAATTTCTTCGTAGTAGGCATGAGACAGACAACCTCCCCTTAAGTGAAGTGTGTTGGTAAGAATTTTTCTTCTCCACAACAATGAAATCAAAAATATCCAGACAAAGACAACGTGCAGTCACTTTTCTTTTTGAATAGGCACTTGGCTTGATTATCTTCAAAAAGGATTGAAAGAATACGGGCCAGGATTCTGGTGCCCATCCCCTCTCCTTTGGCAATTATCCAACGATTACGAACGATTCGCCAGATTCCTTTATCCAATCGCTGACTCCACACAACGCCTTTTCAGCAGCAGAACTACTCCTTCACGCAACATGACTATCCTCCGCCCGTATTTATTAATACGTCGTTTTTGCCCACATCCTGACTTAATCGATGCCCCCATTCTACTCGTCGCCCATCACATTTGCGAACTTCCCCTCTCAACTCAATGGGTTCAACATGGTGAACAACCAGCATATATTTTCCAATTTTCGACGAGCAACCCACTCTCACCAAAACACCTTAGGCCTTTTGTTTTCTGACAAACACTTCTTTAAAGGGAAGGGATTGACAAACTCCAACCAACTTTATTAATAATAATGGTTATCAATATCAAATAAAATAAAATTCATAATCATTATC
>QJYE01000431.1 GCA_003235785.1 Nitrospirota bacterium | reverse complement strand
ATTGGTATGAAATCCTGTTTTCCCTGGTGAATTTTTTAGAATGTTGGGAGCGACCAGGTCATTTGAAAAAATCTTTTACCCAGGTGTTTCTTGTTATACGTCTAGTCAAATGAGTCAGTGAAAAATGCTAGATTAACGTAATAAAAAAATCAAATACCCCAAAAGGAGGGGGGAGGGGGGGGGAAGATGCTACAAACCCTTCTGTGGCTGTCAGCCCGGCGAGGGGAAAACTGTGCGGGAAGGTGAGTCTCATTTGAACTTTAAGGTCCCGGAACCTGCCCGGCAAAGTGAGGCTCTCTCGTTCCTGGTGCAGAATACCCTTTTGGTTGGGTAAAGATGGGGACGCCATTGTGGCGATCAAGCCATATCCTTCCGGGGGAAGAGCTTCATAATAGGCGATGGACCTAGCTCTGATGCCAAAGCGAGAGGACAGCCGGTTGGGGGCGTGGGCGAAGGGGGTGGGTATGGACGAATTGTCCGCGGCAGACCAAGCCTGTGGCTTCTACAAGGTGGTGTGCCACGACCCTTGTCGCGGGTTGGCCAACCATTATTCGTTCGACGCGATTCTGGTGGCGTTTTTGTTTTCCGTGGCCGTCGGACTGATTTTGGGGATCTATCCGGCCAATAAAGCTTCGCGCCTCAATCCCATTGACGCACTTCGATATGAGTAGTCTTTCCCATGTGACCCCAGGCTAGTTTCAGTCTTCCAAGACCAAAAACAACGTGCGGTGAATGCTGTGTGGAGCGAGTTGGTCAGCTCTGTTGCCAGAGCGTAAGGACAGCGGGTTGCGCACGAGGGCGGAGTGAGGTGTGATGCACATACTGTCCTTTGCAGACGAGTCCGACGGATTCGGCAATACTATGGGCTACACTGGCTTCAGTGGGACTGTGGTTAATCATGACAAACGTCCCACCAATAACGAGGTTGTTGGCGATTTTGGCAAAAAGGGCGGCCGGATCGAACAAACTCAACGGCAAGCGCCAGGCGAGGAGCGGTTTGGGTGTGACGAAAGGATACCAGACTGTAATGATGTCGGCGGGATGCTGATATTGTCGATAGTCTGCGACGATATAGTGGGTATGAGGCAAATCTTGAATATGGCCCTGCGCGTAATCAATGCGACTTCGCCCATTACAATAGAGACGATGCCCGTCTACCTCCGTCCCAACCAGCTGTGAAGGGAGGAAAAACGCCTGCAATGCGGCGGCGTAGGCGAAGTTCGCGCTGCCTACATCGCAGACGTGTTGTTGCTGGGGGATGTTCCAATTCAAGGACTTTTGGGCACGATCAAGTAAATCCAAGTATCCATAATTGAATAGGCTTGTCTCTGGAGGATATCGCAATTCAAACCGAATTCCATAGCTTTTGCTAAGTTCCTCAATGCGGTTTTGTTGTGAAGGGGTAAGATGAGGATGAGTCCCAATCGGGGTTTCTCGGTAGGTGCCACGTGACCAACGTAAAGCCTGAGTAGCTTCATACCAAATGCGATGGTAGCCAGATCGTATGCGATCAGTAAGAGTGATGCCGGGTCTTGTGAGCTTTGGTGAGGTAGGCTTAGTTTTGTCGTGTATTCCAAGCCTGGCTTGTTTGATGAGAATGTTCATTATTGGTTTGTTTCATTTCTTGTCGGTTCCCCTCCATCGGCTCTTAAGGTCTGTACAGGCTGCCTTAATGTCTACGTGAGAATTCTATTGGTTAACCAAGTGGAATCTTGAACCAATGACAAAGCACTGCGGGAGGCTCTTCATGCCTTCGTTTTTCTTGAAGGAATGATGAAAGATAGAGGTGGTATTCCTGTATAACTTTTTTGAGGCAAGGCTCCACTTTTAAGGTAGAGAAAAAATTAGTCCGAAGAGATATCGAAGTAGACCATCTATGTGCATTTAAAATTCTTCAAAATTCATTTGGTTGAGGTAAGCATAGAGCTCTTCCCTGGACTTAGCCATTCAATAAGGATTTCCTATGCAAGTAGCGGCCATTCCTGAAAATGAACAAGCCCGCATTAAAGCTCTTCTGCAATACGGGATTTTAGACACTGAGGCAGAAGAGGAGTATGACGGTTTTGTCAAACTTGCTTCCTATATTTGTTACACGCCTATTGCCCTGATCAGCTTGGTGGATCCCACTCGGCAATGGTTTAAAGCCAGGGTTGGGTGTGCTGCGCCAGAAACCTCTCGCGACATCGCATTTTGTGCGCATGCGATTCTTCAATCTGACCTGTTTGTGGTTTCCGATATGCTGGAAGATCTCCGTTTTGTGGATAATCCTCTGGTGACCGGTGAGCCGCATATTCGATTTTATGCCGGCGCACCTCTTATTACCCCTGAAGGCTTGTCTATTGGTACGTTGTGTGCCATTGACCGGGGGCCACGGGATCTGACCGGTGAACAAATGACGGTCTTGCCATTCTTGGCCTGTCAGATCGTGACGCGATTAGAGTTGCGACGGCACACAAAAGAGCTGCACCAGCTTTTGGAAAGTAAGAACAAGCTCTTTCATATTGTTTCCCATGACCTGCGCTCACCCTTTAACGGAATCCTGGCATTTTCTCAAATGTTGGGAGAAGAAGCCGAAACCTTGAGTCGTGAAGAAATTCAGGAATTTTCACAAACCGTGCTGACTTCAGCCGAACAGTTTATGCATCTGATTGATAATCTTTTGCAATGTATTCGGTTTGAATTGGGAGCATTGGACTATCAGCCAAACAACATCGCGATCGATACCGTGGTGCAAAATGTGTTGATTCTCTTAAAAGGCAATGCGAGGCAGAAAAATGTTGAGCACGTCTATGAATCACATCCTGAGGCTGAAGTGGTTGCCGACTCGACGATGTTTCACTTCATATTACAAAATTTAATCGGTAATGCTATCAAGTTTACACCGTCGAACGGACGCGTGACAGTTCAGGAAGCCGAACAAGGTGATAGGGAGCTTATTTCGGTGGTCGATAACGGAATTGGTATTTCCCCAGAAAAATTATCCCATCTGTTAGATTCATTGGTTGTACAGTCAACGGATGGAACGGCTGGGGGAAAAGGCGCGGGGTTGGGATTGG
>QJYE01000492.1 GCA_003235785.1 Nitrospirota bacterium | reverse complement strand
GGAATTTTTCCACATACCACATAAATACTATAATAAAGCAAAGAACATACCAAATAAAAAATGTTGATATTGATGGTATTTTAAAAACGTTTAATGCTGTGGGCCTTTACTGTCCCAAATAATGGGACATACTTGACTCATTTTTATTTTATGAGACAATGATGTCTCAATGTCAGATTTCTCTCCCATCGCCATTATTAGTTCTCAGGAAATAGAAGAATTCCTGAGTAACCAAGGAATTCATGTCCTACGGCTTGCTGTTCCTACCCATGTCGAGAGCGTGGAAGTTGGTCTCAATACCCGGCTGGTTGTTCTTGATGGTGAACATCTCGAAGATTCCCTCATATTTAATCTCATTCCAGCCATTCTAAAAAAATATTTGTATTTGGATATCTTGGTCTTCAAACCAGGTGCGGAAGCCAGTTATGTGCGAACCGTCCTGAGAGCCGGGGCCACTGATGTGCTGTATGAGGACTCCCTTGAAAAACTGACGAAAGCCGTCATCGCAATCCAGCACAAATACGATTCTTCTCCCCAAAAACTGGATTTTCGTGATGATCAAAAGAAATCAAACAACTTTGAAGGTATTCTCAGCCGCAATAAAGCCATGTGGGATATCTTTCAAACCATTGCCCATACGGCCAACTCGGACGCCACGGTGCTCATTGTTGGAGAAACCGGTACAGGTAAGGACTTACTGGCGCGCGCCATCCATCGCCAATCCGAGAGAACCGGCCGTTTTGTGGCGGTGAATTGCAGTACGATTAGTCCTGAAATTATTGAATCAGAACTCTTTGGGCATGAACGTGGTGCCTTTACCGGTGCCCATCAACAAAAGGAGGGCTTGTTTCGATATGCCGATGGGGGCACGCTTTTTCTCGACGAAATTGGAGATATGCCAGTCCAGACCCAACTCAGCTTGTTAAGGGTCTTACAGGAACAAACGGTCAGGCCTGTGGGCTCTCATCAGGAAATCCCGATCGATGCCCGCGTCATTGCCGCGACCAACGCGTCCCTTTCCCATGCTGTTCAAAATGGGTCGTTTCGGGAGGATCTTTTTTATCGACTGGATGTGATTCGCTTAGAAGTTCCACCCTTACGAGAACGCCCGGAGGATATTTTATTTTTATTCGAACATTTTCTCAAACAAGTCTGTGCCGATTATGAAATGGACCCTCCAGAATTAGACCAATCCTTTATCGATTTACTCGTGGAACAATCGTGGCCGGGAAATGTGCGGCAACTGGAAAATCTCACTCAAAGGCTCGCGTTAAAAGGGCACACCCATGAATTAACGGCCGAGGATCTGAACGATGTGTTATATGCCCAGGACATTCCAGGATCCTCTACTACTCTCTCTGAGCCTGAAACAATACCCGCGGACGACCCTCTTGAAACTACAAATGGCCATTCTTTATCCATCGACCCCACCCAGACCATTTCGGATTTTCTCCAGCCCCGCCTCACCACTTTAGAAAAAGAATATTTAGAATCCGTCTTGGCCAAGAACCATGGCCGAATTAATGATAGTGCTAATCAGGCGGGCATGAGCCGACGCACACTCCATCGTAAACTCAAGGCGTACAACATCGACAAGGCCCAATTTCGAAAAAAGAATTCATCGCAAGGGATGTGAGTCTACTCACCGAACAGACCTCAACACAAAAGTGCCTCGGCTTAAGAGTCGGTATACCGCTCTCGAAGATAACTCAACAAATCGGCCACATGGTCCCGATCACCCACAACCTTTCGCAAAAGATCCGGCGTCTCATACAGGTGGCCATTCTGGTGAACCCGTTCTCGCAAGAAATTTAAAATGGGTGCAAAATCTCCCTGTTCGATAAGATGATCGAGATCAGAGAAGCATTCTCGCAAGACGGAAAAAAGTGAAGCGGCATAGAGGTTACCTAAGGTATAACTCGGAAAATACCCAAAAGCCCCGCCAGCCCAATGCGCATCCTGCAAGACCCCTTCTGCGTCATCTCCCGGTCGCACCCCGAGAAATTGCTCACTCAACCTCACCCATTCATCTGGCACCTCCTCAACCGTGATCCGTTTTTCAAATAACGCCAGCTCCATTTCAAACCGCAAAATAATATGCAGGTTATAGGAAATTTCATCCGCAAAAATCCGGATGCTTCCTGAGGTCACGCGGGTCGAGGCTTGAAAGACGGATTCAGGATCGAAGGCCCGACCCGGAAAATGTTTGGCGAACACCGGTTGGAGCCATCGATAAAACCCCCGTGATCGTCCAATCATGTTTTCCCACAGACGGGATTGTGATTCATGCATACCCGTTGAGGTCGCCGCATACACCGCCGACCCCCCTGGCCCATCGGGGATCCCCTGTTCATAGAGGGCATGTCCCAGCTCGTGCATTGTCGCAGCCAGCCCACTTAGCAGGTCTCGTTCATGAACATGGGTGGCAATGCGCACGTCTGCACTCCCTACTCGACAAGAAAAAGGATGCTCTGCCTCCTGCAAGACTCCCCGTGTCGTGTCGTACCCGACCGCTCGAACCACCTCTTGGTGCAGGGCCATTTGCTGTGAGACCTCAAACGTTTCTGCAAAGGCGTTTACTCCTTGCCTGGCTAACGCCTGTTGACGAACATCTGTGAGCCCTTGCTGGAGCGAACCAAACATCCAACGTAAATCTTCAACCGTCATCCCGGGATCATAATCCTCTAAAAGAACGTCATAAGGATGCCGGGTAGGATCGATGGCGGCCGCTCGTTCAAGAGCCAGGTCCAAATTGATTTGAAGGCTTCCCGCAAACTCACGAAAACTTTTGTTCTGTTTCGCCTGACCCCATGCCGCCACACCACTGGCACTGGCCTTCGCCATGCGGCTCGCCAAGTCTGTGGACACGCGCGTGGCCCGGTTATAGGTCCGCCGCATATTCCGAACGGCAGCTTGTTGCTCCAGGGACAATTCGGAGAGAGCCGCTACCGACTCAATGAGTTCACCCAATCGAGGAGACGTGAGACCCTCATGGTACAACCGTCCGATCAACTCGCTCTGTTGAGCGCGGCCTCCTGCTGAACCCGAGGGCATGCT
>QJYE01000403.1 GCA_003235785.1 Nitrospirota bacterium | reverse complement strand
AAGCGGCATTTCCATTTCCGGAAATGCCGCTTTCTTTCATCAATACCAGGCTGAATCCACAATCAGGGTAAGGGTCAGGTGTATATCAATTTCGCGATGAAAGACTAATGACAACAAAGCCCCCATCCTTTGGCATATTAAATGATACGCATTAAAACACCCTTGATGGCCTATGCAGATTTCCCCAATTCCGCCGTACAATGCCCGCATTTAGTGGCCTTAATAGGAATGGTCATTTGGCAAAATCCGCATTCCTTGGTTGTTGGTTCGGCAGGAGGGGCTTCTTCTTCTTTTTTAAGTTTATTGATGTTCCGAATAACGATAAAGACCGCAAAGGCCACGATGAGAAAACTGACGACCGAATTTAAAAAGACTCCATAATTTATGGTCACCGCTCCAGCCGCCTGGGCATCGGCCAACGCCAGATAAGGACCGGCAGTCGCCCCATCTTTTAAAGTCAGGAAGAGATTGGAAAAATCAACTCCTCCCATCAATAACCCTATCGGCGGCATGAGCACATCGGAGACCATAGATTTCACAATGGTGCCAAATGCCCCGCCGATAATAATACCGACTGCCATGTCCACGACATTTCCACGCATCGCAAATTCTTTAAATTCTTTCAGCATTGCGCCCTCCTTCTATCAAAATGATGATTTGGTCCCGCCGCCTCTCGATCATGGCCTGAACCGACACAGACATGTCTGTCATCACATTCACTGTCGCTTCCCTCTCCTCACCTCGTCTCGGATTGGTTTGAATTATTATCCCGTTCATGTTGCCGAATTGATTTATCCTGTCGGAAACGTCATTTTTATGCAAGTGGTGTCATCTCGTGATTTCTCAGCAACCGGATGAATGCACGAGTAAGCCACAAAAGTCGATATTCCCAGAACACTCGCTAAACGCCATTTCTTAGTAGGGATTCTATAATTTCACAAACGCCTGTCCCCCTCAAAAAAAGCCCTGGGGCGACTCCCTTTACTCGTCACTCCTGCTTATGAAAGGGTACCCCCTCTAAAAGTCCCTCTCACTTAACCAAAGCAAGGAGCAGGAAATCGCCCTGGGCAATCCCGACGTCACACGTCTTGGGGCTCAACCCCAAACTGAGCCATGACTTCACGGTCTCACGGAGACACATTTTGATGTCTCAAACTGTTTCAAGAAACTACGCATGAGACAGAATAAGAGAGCCGCTTCAGGAAGAATGTTGGTGTAATTTAGAAACGGCAATTGTGCACGAAACAGCTGGGCAAACGATTGATGTGCAGATGAAACACCCCCCATGCTTCGACAGGCTCAGCACGAACGGTCTTTGAACCCGAATCCCGCAATTGGTTTTTTTGAAAATATTAGGAACTGGCAATGGGCCTTGAAAATCAGGAAGTTTTGAGGCATTCAACTGCGGCGCAGTTGAAATGGCTCAACATAGGAGCAAAAACAGCCAAGGCCGCTACTCCATAAACTTGCTTACAGCAATTTTTCCAACTGCCGAATCCGGATTGAAGTACTCACCCAAATGGTGCAGTGTCCGTTCGCCCTGAGCAGCCTGCGGAGCGGGCGGGTCGCAGGGTTGCATACCAACCAACTGCTGTTGTTAGGTTTAATAAAGAAATGAGGGGGCGAGGAAGGCGGAACCCGGTCCTCCAAATAGAACCAGGCTCCGCAAGTCATGAGGCCATCTAGGATTCGAACGCGTACCCTAGAGTGAAGAGATATTGCGTGTCAGCCTTTTTGGTGTCGGGAGCTGGAGCGTTGTCGTACCGCCAATTGACCTGAAATGTCGTAATGAAGTTTTCCCATATATTCGTACGAATGCCCTGTTGGGACGTCACATACCAATCACTGGTTTTATCAAAGGAGGGAAATCCTTGGTGTTGATGAAACAGGGTCAACCATGGGAGAACGGGCCAATGAAAATTGACTGCCCATCGACCGGTAAAATAACTGAGGTCCTCCGAGTGTTTAAAGTCTTCGTTAAAATAACCCAATCCGACTTCACTATGGAGTTCCAATTTGTTCAGATAGGGGTTTGCATAGTCTCCCGCCTCGATGAATTGGTACCCCGGACCGGCAAAAGTAGATGAACGAAGATTGAGTTCTTTAAACGTATCCTGCTCAAATAAGACACCGGTGTAGACATAGAAGCGTTTGGTCAGAAAAAAATCCATCTTGACCGTGCCATAGGCATTACGAGCATTTAACTCACCATCATTCTCGCCATAGAGGTAGCGTCCCAATACACTCAGTCGCAACCGTTTGCTTCTCGCAACCAGTTCACCCACAAAGGTAAAATTTTTCAGGTCGGTGTTGCCGGAAGTCACATTCCCGCCAAAATTGAGGTTGCCGGTAAACACCACCGCTTTTTTCACAGGAGGATTCACGGCCATTACAGATCCGACCTGAACGGGAATGGGTTCAGGTAATAACTCAGTTTTGATATCCACCGTCCCGGGCTGCGTCATCGCAGGTTTCCCTTGCAAAATACTTCCATTACTCAGAACAAAGGTCAGGGGCTCCTCGGTATCGATTCCCGTGACCTCGGACCATTTGATTTTAATGGGGTCCCCCTCATGGAACAGGGTCTTCATCTTAATCATACCCTCGGTCATTTCCACAATTTCCCCATATACCTGACTTCCATCTTTCAGAGTAATTTTCCCCATTGGACCGGCCAGACAGACCACCGGCAGCACCATTAGGCTTAGGCTCAAGAACGCACAACACAGTATTCGCCTCCTGCTCATTGGACCTCCTTCGATAGATTGAGTGAACATGCTTACTGCCAAAACATGGCGAGGGCATTTCGCCTAAGTCCTGACCAACCCTTATCGCAGACCTGGCACATGCCTAAAGAGATGAGTGAGGAAGAATGACAAAGCCAACCTTAATAATAGAAATTATTTATATGTAACGAGTTCACAGAATGGCTGATTCCCGGATACGGCATTCTTTAAAAAAGTGGTCGATGCTACTTGAATCCTCTAAATCAATGCAACCCATACGACTGCTCTCTTTTTCTTGAGTTACAAGCATTTCCAGAAATTTTTGAGGGACT
>QJYE01000101.1 GCA_003235785.1 Nitrospirota bacterium | reverse complement strand
GAAAATACGAAGAAGCGTGGCGCAAAATTATGGAGGACAATCCATTCCCCGCGATTCATGGTCGCGTGTGTTATCACCCCTGTGAAACGGTTTGCAATCGCGGCCAGCTGGATGAAGCCGTGAGCATTCATGCCGTAGAACGATTTTTAGGGGATTTTGCGATTGAACAGGGTTGGCAAGTTAAAGCGGGGGTCGCCTCAGGAAAACGGGTATTAATCATTGGGGCTGGCCCAAGTGGGTTGTCGACGGCCTACCATTTGTCTCGCATGGGTCATGCTGTCACGATGTATGAGGCGGGCCCGAAGCCGGGAGGCATGATGCGATTCGGCATTCCGCAGTACCGCCTGCCTCGAAACATCGTGGATGCGGAAATTGCCAGAATTGAAGCCATGGGCGTGTCCATCCAGTTGAATCGAAAAGTCGACAATTTGGAGCTGGCGATCAAAGAGGGAGCTTTCGATGCCGTGTTTCTGGCTATTGGCGCGCATCTGAGTAAGCGCGTCGATATTCCGGGCCGAGACACTAGTCGTATTGTGGATGCCTTAGGGTTGTTAAAAGGGATGGAGGGAGAAGAGACTCCAAAAATTGGTCGACGCGTAGTGGTCTATGGTGGAGGGGATACGGCCATTGATGCGGCGCGAACGGCGAAGCGGTTGGGTGCAGAGGAAACCCTGCTCATCTATCGGCGTGATCGTGAACATATGCCCGCCCATGATTTTGAGGTGGAAGAGGCGTTGGAAGAAGGCGTATTGACACGGTGGCTGAGTATGATTCGGCAGGTGGATGAGAACGCGATCACCGTTGAAGAAATGAAGTTGGATGAAAACGGGTATCCCCAACCCACAGGCCGAATGGAAACCTTGGAAGCGGATACGGTGATTTTAGCTCTGGGGCAGGAGGTCGATACCGGATTTTTACAGGAGGTACCCGGATTAGAAATTTCGACAGACGGCGTGATACAAGTGGACGATACGATGATGACCGGACGCCTGGGCGTATTTGCTGGAGGCGATATGGTTCCCGCAGAACGTTCGGTGACGGTGGCTACCGGCCACGGGAAAAAAGCGGCGAGACATATTGATGCCTATCTCCGCGGGTTCCATTATGCAAAGCCACCATCGAATTCTGTCGCCACATTTGATCGTCTGAATACCTGGTACTACACCGATGCCGACAAGAGTCACCAGCCATATTTGAATGTAGCTCGAAGACGAGCAAGTTTCGACGAGGTGGTCGGAGGGTTACATGCTGGAACGGCCTTATTTGAAGCCAGGCGTTGCCTCTCTTGCGGAAATTGTTTTGAATGTGACACGTGTTATGGTGTCTGCCCCGATAACGCGATTATCAAGCTTGGCTCAGGAAAACGATATGAAATAAATCTTGATTATTGCAAGGGATGTGGCATATGTATGGAGGAATGCCCATGCGGAGCCATCGATATGGTGAAGGAAGTCAAATAGAAAATGGTGAAAAAGAAAAAGTAAAGGGGGAATGATGAAGGGAGACAAGCAATGAAATACCTGTTGGCGGTTGATGGGTCAGACCAATCGTTAGATGCCACACGAGCCTTTGAAGCCTTGAGCCCAGCTGAAAGTTTGAAGGTGCTTCATGTGGTGAATGTGCCTGGGATCCCCTATCCAGCGATGGGTGCCGATGTGGCGAAAGATTTAGCCATGACGGTGGAAAGCGCCATGAAGGAAGAAGGGGAGCGTGTATTGAATCAGGCCGTCTCACTCTTGCCTCTTCATCCGGGTTCCGTCTCAAAGCAATTGGAAATGGGTACGCCTGCCGAAGTCATTCTCACAGCGGCCGAGGCAGAAAAGGCCGACTTGGTGGTCATGGGCGCCAGAGGCATCGGGCGTATTAAAGAGCAGATATTTGGAAGTGTGTCGCATCGAGTGATGACACATGCGGCCTGTTCGACCCTTCTGGTGAAGCAACCTGTCCGGAGCATTAAGAATCTCCTCATTCCCATCCAAAGTCAGGAAGATTCTGATGCGATCCTGAAATTTTTCAAGAAAAAGCCTTTCCGGGAACCCTGTGCTATCACCGTTCTTCATGTCATTCCCATGGTTGAACCGGTGTGGCCGGTGGGGGCCATGATTCCTCCAGCATTTCGCAAAGAAATGGTCAGCTATGCGGAGAAGTTTACCCAGGTGCTCTGTCTGGAGTTAGAACGGTTGGGGCATCAGGCCAAAGGCCTGGCCATTGAAGGGGCGCCATCCTTCACGATTGTTGAAGAGGTCAAAAAGATAAACCCGGATCTACTGGTGATGCGACCACAGAGTCAGTCCGGGGTCAGCCGATTTTTTCTGGGGAGCGTCTCCCATTCGGTCATCCACCACACAGACTGTTCGCTCTTATTAGTTCGCGAATAAGATGGAAGCTATGGTGCGAGTCTAGGAGCCTGTCGGACTTAGGAAGAATCGGCTGCAAAAGTGTCTAAGGGGCCATATTTCGCCGATTTCTTGGACCATAGTCCCACTATGGGCCGGCGAAATCGCCAAAATCTGACCTCGCTCAGCCGCTTTTTCGCTCTCGATTCCCTAAGTCCGACAGGCTCCTAGGAACAATACATTGTGAGACCAGAAGGTGAGAAAAAGTATAAGGCCAATATGCCATTGTCATTGGAAAATGGCCCTTGCCAATGACGCGGGCTATGTCCCGGATTTGCCAGGGTGTGTCGCCACAGGCGCCACGCTGAATGAAACGGAAACCCTCATCCGTAATGTGATTGCCTTCCACATTGAAAGTCTGCAGACCGCTGGGCAACCCGTCCCACCTTCCAATAGCCAGGTAGAATATATTGAGGTGTCGGTCTAACATCGAGGCCTTCTCCCCAAACTATCCTACCCACCTGTCCAAATAAACCATCTGGAGGTAGGAAAGACCTAATAATCCACAACTAATGAGACGTTAGTTAATCGGCAGAAATAATTCGAGTCTGACCCCTTAATGAAAAAGCAACGAGGGCTTCATTTTTTGATGAAGCCCCCGTTTTAGAATTGCTGCCTGTTTCTCAAGATGGCGTTTAGGCCTGATTCTTGGTGCCTTTCCTAAACCGCC
>QJYE01000303.1 GCA_003235785.1 Nitrospirota bacterium | reverse complement strand
CAGGATATTTTTAATTATTTTCAATCATTGGATCCAAGATGATAGACTTCGAGGCTTATAGGCTGTTGAGTCAATATCTTTCGGCTCGCCCAAGGAACCTGCCACTGAGGAATTGACCCATGAATCTTCCCGCTTCCGGAATATGGCGTTTGAAGGATGGGAGAACTCAACCGATTTTCATCCAACCTTCCCGAACAGTCCCTCTGACGCCCCCCCGCACCATTGAAACCTTTACACCGTCACACCTCTGCCCACAAAGACATGGCATAAGACATTCCCAAACCTCCATGGGCGCAACGCTCTTCTCTACCGCAATCGCACAAAGCCTTAAAGGAGTTCACTAATGGATTTCTCAAAAACGCTCACCATATTAGACCAATTTTTCACCTATCCCTTATTCACGGTCAATCAAACCCCCATCACCCTCTCGTCACTAGCATTCTTTGTATTCATTATGAGTGTCTTTTGGATTATGAATACCTTCATACGGCGTATGTTCAGAAACCATCTGCTCAAACACTTTACAATACCCCCCTCGACTCAATACACGTTAACCCGGATCATTCAATATGTGCTCCTCTTTGTCGGAACGATCATTGCCTTTCAAGTAATCGGGGTGGACCTGAGCGGGTTGGCAGTGGTTTTTGGGTTCTTATCGGTGGGGATTGGGTTTGGCCTACAAAATCTGACGTCAAATTTTATCTCAGGGCTCATGCTGCTGTTTGAACAGCATATTCAAGTTGGAGACCGCATTACCGTGGGCGACACAGAAGGAGATGTCACAGAAATCAATATCCGATCCACCACAATTCGCTCACTCAACAATATCGCCATTGTGGTTCCCAATTCAGAATTTATCTCTTCCACCGTCATCAACTGGTCACACGGAGACCCGAAAACCCGTCTGGAGATCGATGTGGGAGTCTCGTACAACTCTGATTTAGATACCGTCATTCGATGTCTGGAGGAAGCGGGCAAAGAACACCATGAAGTCTTAGAACAACCTCAGCCGAAAGTCTTACATTTAGGATTTGGAGATTCCGCGTGGAATATGCGACTGTGGGTCTGGGTGAGCTCGCCACAGGGTCGTCGTCGTATTCAATCCGACATCAACTGCGCCATCGTGAAAAAATTCAGACAACATAGCGTGGAAATTCCCTTTCCCCAACGAGATCTTCATGTTCGAAGCCCATTGCCACTCCCCCTGTCTTCTGTGACGACTGAGAATTGATTCAAGAGGCTTGAAAAAGGGAAAATATCTGAATGAGGAGAAAGAACCCGACAGGACGCATGACGTCGCACACGCACACATACCTGCTCATGGTGGTCTGTTGCCTTCTCTTGTATCTTATCCCGTCTCGGGCATTCGGGAACGAACCCCTCGCGCTGACGGATGAGTTGCAAGAGTCGTTTCTTGGCGATCTTCCGGCAATGAAAGCCCGGCATGTGATTCGAGCATTAGTCACCTATAGCCAGACAAATTTTTTCATCGTCAAAGGTCAACCGTATGGGTTCGAATATGACCTTCTCCAAGCCTATGCTAAATGGTTGAACCGGGACATCAAAAAAGGTCAACTCAAAACACGATTGGTGTTTATCCCGGTTCCTTTCGACCGGCTGCTAGCAGATTTGGTCAGTGGGAAAGGCGATATCGCGGCAAGCGGCTTAACCATCACCTCAGAACGGTTGAAGAACGTGAGCTTTACCACACCATATGTCCCGAACGTGGAAGAAATCATTGTGACCAGAAAAAATTTACAAGGGTTGAAGGCTCTTGAAGACCTTCAGGGGAAGTCCCTCTTCATGGCGAAGGGCACCAGCTATGGGTCCCATTTGCAAACCCTTAACCAACAGTTTCAGCAAAAAAACATGAACTTGATTCATATCAAAACTCCTGGCGCGCATCTCACCACTGAAGACCTCCTGGAACTCACGAACAGTGGGGTTATTGATCGCATGGTGGCAGATAAACATCTCGCCGACTTGTGGTCCTCCACCCTCCCGCATATTCAATTACGACCCGACCTGCCAATCCATACGGGAGGGAAAATTGCCTGGGCCATCCGGCCTCAGAATCCTCAGTTACGGAAAAGTCTGAATGCGTTTTTGAAAACGCATAAGAAAGGCACTCTGCTGGGAAATATTTTATTTAAACGGTATTACCAAAATGTCGAATGGATTACGAATCCATTGAGCGGGACAGAGAAACGCAAGTTAGCCTCATACACGAGTCTTTTCAAGAAATACGGAAAGACGTATCAATTTGACTGGAAACTTTTAGCCGCACAGGCCTACCAGGAATCTCGATTAGATCAAACAAAAAAAAGCCCTCGGGGGGCTCTCGGCCTCATGCAAATCCTGCCCTCTACCGCACATAATCCACCTGTTAATATTAGGAAAATTTACCAGCCTGAAAATAACGTCCATGCGGGAGTAAAATATTTGTCCTACCTGCGCACTCGTTTCCCTCCTAAACACTATACTCCTGATGAACAAATTAACTTTGCCCTCGCGGCCTATAATGTCGGACCCACCAAATTACAATCTATCCAACTACATGCCAAAAAATCGGGGGTCAATCCTTATGTATGGTTTTCCAATATGGAACAAATTGCTCTCCGTCACATAGGCAGAGAACCGGTTCGCTATGTGGCGAATATCCACAAATACTATTTAGCGTATCGTCAGAGCGAAGAAAACAACGAGCGAAAATCCCAAGAAATAAAAAAGCTCCAATCTCGTTAAGGATGACAATAAGCACATGAACACATAATCATATCTCTCACCGTTTCTCTCGCCAAAAATCATGGGAAGCAACCCCATCGACGCAGGTTACAAGTTCTACCATTTTTCCTCGACGTCGAACTATTCGTCATTCAAGTCTTTTTTTTTGCAATACCACTCGTCATGCCGTCATGAATCTCCCTCTCTCGTGTTTCCGAAGCCCTTTGGCGGCTATGTTCAACAGCCCCATACTGGCTTTGAGGAAAACCACGTCTCATAACACTAGGCGTAGAGAATATGGAATCTACCCTTTATATCTAGGCTGTTGAGATTTTTGAACAGTA
>QJYE01000442.1 GCA_003235785.1 Nitrospirota bacterium | reverse complement strand
AGAACGATGGCACTCTCACCGGGCGTGTCTTCATTCATCTTCCACCCGGAAAGCCGGGGGCCATGCGTGCGTCCTTCGAAGCCACCCATCTGCCGTTTGAGAAACTCCTACGGGTGCTTGGTGATGAACGTCGTTTTGTGTCAGGGAATGTGAATATTCAGGGAAAAATTCAGGGCGATGGTCGAGATGGGGGAGGAGTGATTCCCACATTAAAGGGCGGGATCCAACTCTCGTTGGATGAAGGATATGTTCGGAAAGGTACTATTTTGCCCAAGATAGTGAGGATCCTTAACCTGCCTCATGTCTTGCGTGAAAAGGTGCGCTTTGAAAAGACGGGGTTTCCATTTGAATCCATTACCGCCACTCTCGATATTGAAGACGGCAAATTTTTGACAAAAGATTTTTTGTTGCGGAGTGCTCTTTTGAATGTGACGGCAGCCGGCACGTATGATTTGAGACACGATTATATAGATGGAGTGGCTGCCGTGAGCCCCTTCGGGGCCTATTCCGATACATTAAAAGCCATACCACTGTTCGAAGAAATATTGACTGGAGAGCGGAATAGTATCGCGACGGCTATGTTTAGTATGATTGGGCCGTTGGCGGAACCCGAAGTCGAGTATATGCCCGGTGAATCATTCAAGGCTGGTTTGACCGGACATGCGCAATTGGCATTTGAGATTTTGAAAAATGCGGTCTTGAAGCCTGTGAACGCGTTGAAGGGCGGGGAAAAGGCGACGACGCCATCGTTGTCCTCCACGCCCCGCTTAAGCCCTGTAACTCTTCCGGAATGAATATGGGCATGAAGGAGCATTCGGGGGAACGGTAAGTGGCCTTGATCTCCTAATGGAGCAAAAGAGGGGAGAGCCGTTGAGCTTTCCAGTCTGCAGCAAGCGCAGAGTTTGTCATTGCTCTTGTTGTGCGAAAGAAAGAACCTTGTATCGCGATCAATCGGTTGAAGAGGCACCTATTTATGGAAAGGCGGAGTCTATGATTGCAACGGTTGAATGGAAAGATGATCACGTGCGGATTTTAGATCAAAGTGTGTTGCCCGTGGACGTTCGTTATCTGGACTGCACAGACTTTCTGGAAGTGGCCGAAGCGATACGCGCATTGAAAGTTCGTGGAGCTCCTGCGATTGGGGTCACAGCCGCTCTCGGGATTGCCTTGGGTGCGAAACAATATACGCAACAAAACCTGGAGGGTTTCCGTCTTCATATGGATCAGGTCTGCAAGGTTCTTGCTGCCACCCGGCCAACGGCGGTGAACCTCTTCTGGGCCGTGGATCGTATGAAGCGGGTGCTTGTTGAGACCGCACCCTCTGGCGTTCAGACATGTCAGGAGGCCTTATTGAAAGAAGCAATGGCCATGCTTGAGGAAGATGTGCAGGTGAATCAGGCTCTCGGCAGATATGGCTCTGCCGTCATTCAGGATGGCGATCATATTCTCACCCATTGCAATGCCGGGGCATTGGCCACGGCCGGGTACGGGACCGCCTTAGGGGTGGTGAGGGCGGCCTGGGAACAAGGCAAGCGACTCCATGTGTATGCCGATGAAACCCGTCCGGTGTTGCAAGGTGCCCGATTAACGGCTTGGGAGCTGCAACAGGATGGGATTCCTGTGACGCTGATTACGGATAATGCGGCTGGAGCTCTTATGCAAAAAGGCGGAGTGCAATGTTGTGTGGTTGGTGCCGACCGGATTGCCGCGAATGGTGATGTGGCCAACAAAATCGGAACCTACTCCGTGGCGGTATTGGCTCATGCCCATGGAATTCCGTTTTATGTTGCGGCCCCCGTTTCGACGATTGATATGAAAACACCCGATGGCGCCGGGATTCCTATTGAGGAACGCCATCCTTCAGAGGTGACACAGGTACATGGGGGGCGGGCCATTGCTCCTGCGGGTATTTCGGTCTGGAATCCCGCGTTTGATGTCACGCCCGCAAAACTGATTACGGGGATCATTACCGAACGAGGTATCTGGTCTCCTCATGACCTGGCCAGGCAGTTGGCATCTTAAGCCAGGGCGACTCACTTTGTGTAGAGAATTTGACTGAGGACTTTCGACAGATCCAGGAGGTTATAGGGTTTGGCAATCACACCGGAAAACCCGAATTGCTGAAAACGCGCCATCACCGGATCGTTGGAATATCCACTTGAGACAATCACCGCGGCTTCTGGATTCAGGGCTTTAATTTTCCGTAGCGTCTCCTTCCCTCCCATTCCCCCTGGAATGGTGAGGTCCAGAATCGTGGCCACATAGGGCGTCTGTTGCTCTAAGGCCTGAGTATACGAGTGCAACGCTTTCTCTCCTTCACTGGCAAAATCTACCTCAAAACCCAGAAACTTGAGCATTTCCCCTAAGACCTCTTGAATTTCTTCTTCATCGTCCATGACCAGAATTCGACCTGCTCCCTGAATCAGCCTGTCTGGCACCTCATCTTGTGGAGCTTTTTTGAGAAATGAAGCGGGGAGATAAAAGGTAAAGCTTGTTCCTTTCCCAAGAGAGGAGGAAACAGTGACATGCCCCTCATGGCGTTTAATGATTGAATACGTGGTGGCTAACCCGAGTCCGCTGCCTTTTTGTTTGGTGGTGAAGTAGGGGTCGAAAATTTTTGGCAGGTGCTCTTGAGGCATGCCGATCCCGTGATCCCTGACCGTGACCTGAACATAGTTGCCAGGTTTGAGTGGTAGATCAGATGCGACGGGGAGGGAATAATTGGTCACCATTACGTCCAGTTCACCACCTTCCGGCATAGCTTGATCGGCATTGATGACCAGATTTTGTATCACCTGACTAATTTGTCCTTCATCGACTTCCACGGGCCACAAGTGTTCAGGTATATGCAGGCGACAACGTACCTTCGAGCCTCGCAGGGCGAACTCCACCGTATCGCTGATAATGGAAGCCATGGACGTCGCGCTCTTCACCGGGGCTCCACCCTTCGCAAACGTCAAGAGTTGCTTGGTTAAATCTCGCGCTCGCAAGCAGGCTTTTTCTGCCGCGCTCAACCGTTCGACCACTGATTGTTTGGAGAAGGTCTCTTTCCCCATGACCATTTTGGCTAATCCAATATTGGCAAAGACGGACGTTAAGATATTATTGAAATCATGGGCAATCCCTCCGGCTAACAATCCCACCGATTCCAGCTTGGTGGCTCGTACGCGTTCTTCTTCGACTCGTTTTTGTTCGGTGATATCCCGTGTGACGATGACACCCATCACGGTTCCGCTACTGGTTCGAAACGGATGAATATGGCTTTCACCCCAGCGCCATTCACCTTCCTTGGTTTGGAGCCGGCACATCATATCGATTTCCTGGAGCGAGACCATGCCCGCATGAAATGATTCCAATAACTGGGGGCGTTCTTCAGGATGCACAAAGTCAAAGAAACTTTTTCCGAACATGTCTGTCGAGTCATATCCCAGGACCGCCTGGCAATTGGGACTGACGTATTGGCATTCGCCCTGGCTGCAGATTTCAATGATTAAATCATAGGCATTCCCCACGATTCCTCGATACCGTTGTTCACTATCTCGTAAGGCGTCTTCGGTTTTTTTGCGTTGGAGTTCGCTCGCGGCTCTGGCTGCAAATAATTGGACAATGGATTTGGCCACATGCGTATTCACAATCGGTTCCGGACTGAGCACGACGAGTAGTCCAATGATTTGTCCTGCGGGTCCGCGAAGCGCACTGCCCAGATAACTCGTTACGTCCCATGAAGACAAAATAGATGTGGCGGGAAAGAGGGGGGTGGAAACAGTATTCCCTGTGCAGCCTTTCACTTTTAACAGATCTTCAATGAGGGCCGGTGGCGGTGTCCATGCAAAGTTTTCCAGATAGGTTCCATTGGCCAGAATTGCGACCGTCTGAGTGTGGGGCCGTGAGGGGTTCTCTAAGTCAGCGAGGATGGCGTAGGGAGCATTGACGGCTTGGCATAAGTCCTTCACCAACGAGCGTAAAAAAGCAATGCTTCCTGGAGCGACATCGCTCTGGGCAATTTGTCGCAAGGCTTCTTCGATCCGTTTGCGATCGGTTATATCTTTCACGACTGAAATTGCGCCCCATTGTATGCCTTGAGCGTCAAAGAGGGGGTAGCAGGATACGAGGAAATAGCCTGGCATGGCTGGAAACGAGGTTTCCACAACGGCCGATAAGGCCCCGGCAAGAACGGTTTCCCATGGGGGAGGGGTTTTGGGCAGGACCGTTCCGTAATAGGGCACTTGGTAATGATGGCCGACTAGCGAGCCGAGGTGGGGTTCAATCTGATTGCGTATGGCTCGATTGGCCCACACAATGTTCCCGGAGTGGTTCAAGATCATGACATGGTCTTGAAACGCGTCAAAGGCTTGTTCCCATTTTTCTGTGATATCAGGGTGGGTCAGTTGAGACAGATGAGGTGTCGTCTTGTCCATGATGGTGATGCGCCGTGCTCCGGTCTTGTGTTATGGCCTGTGATGATTGTTATTACCAGACAACTTTGGCAAAGAGCTCTGCCAATTGGGGATCGAGAGTTTTCCCGGCTTCTTGTCTAATCATTTCGCGTGCCTCGGGTACAGGCATGGCTCGTTGTTGGCCTTGGCCGGTCACATAATTGTCAAAAACGTTCGCCAGGCCGACAACCCGGGCAGAAAACGGGATCTGTTCTCCGGCTAAACCTTCGGGGAAACCTGATCCATTGAATTTTTCGTGATGCGAGCGAATACTCTGTGCCACAGAAGGATGAAAGGGGATGTTGCTAATGAATTGAGCCCCGATCGTGGGATGGCAGTTTATAAGTTCTTGGTCGTGATCAGAGAGGGATGGATGACCGGCAATCAGACGATCATGAAGCCCGATTTTCCCGATGTCATGCAAATAGGCCCCCAGTTGAATGGCCTCACGGTCATCTTGGGGTAATTGAAGGTGTTCGGTGAGTAGGGAGGAATAGAAATTGACCCGGCTGGCATGTTGAACGAGTTCGGGGTGCTTGGCCCCTAGAAGCGTTTCAATATGTTTCATTGCCGTTGGGAGATTGATCCCGGTGGTCCAAAGGTTCCCTAAGGCCTGGAGCGCTCCTTGAAGCGATGAGAGTCGTGTCCGGCGCTCGAGGGCCTTTTTGATGACGTCTAATAAATCTGAAACATTAAATGGTTTAAGGATGTACCCCGCCACACCTTGTCGAATGGCGTCGATAGCTGATTGCAAGGTGCCATAACCGGTAATAATGACGACATCAACATCATGGCCACTTTCTCGAATTTTGGCGAGGAGGTCGGTCCCTGATTGATCCGGAAGTCGTAAGTCCAGGGTAACCAGGTCAATAGGATGCGTCGCAAGAATTTGCAGGGCCACTTCGGCCCGATCAACCGTATAGAGATTAAAATAGGGTGAAAGGATCAGTTTTAAGGCTTCTCGTGGGCCTTGCTCGTCCTCAACGATTAAAATGTTGGCTTGAGGGACAGAAGAATCCGAAGGCACTTGGTTCATTCACAACTCCTTTTCCAGTTAATGCGCTTGATGATGAGGACTGAAAAAAAATTATCATGCAAGAATAAAGAAAAAATACGCATTGCGGAAAAGTTGGAACGGACGTGTGCCGTTGAGAAATTATGCGATCACGTGTTGCGTGGCTGCCCTCCTTCCGTTGGCGAGGATGCTGAAGTGGTTTGCCCTGATTGCAAGTAAAAATTTTGCCATATTAGCGTAAAAAAAGGCTGTACATTCTACTTATGGTGTGTTTGAACGTAAATGAAGGCCACGGTCTTTGACCGTGAGGTCTTGAAATAGCTGCTTGTATAAATCTTTAGCAACGAGATTGAGGAGGCGTTCAACATCTTTCGGGTCAAAGATCGCCACGGAATCTGAGCCATTGGCTCCCAGGACCATCCTGAGGCTGCTGCCATCCTTGGTGTTTTTGGCCTCAAATTGAACTTTCATGTCCACCTTGATATCCGTGAATCCAAATCCGCTTTTGGCGTTGGCATTCAAGGCCAGGACGGTTCCCGTTAAATTAACGTCTGGTGCCGAAGTGGCATTCGCTTGGTCAGCCCCACCCCGGGAAGCCTGCCAATTACCTTGTTGGAGATAGGCAACCGCAAGATTGGCCATTCCTTCGCTGATATTCCCATTCCATGCATTGAAATTGGTGACGCCTCCCCACATGTGTGTTCGAGAACCCAGTCGCTGTTGTTGTGGACGGGCATCCTGAAAGGGATTCACGACAATGGTCAATGCCTCCTCCTGGATGGCGTTGGCATTCACGCGTTGGGAAGACATGGCATGGGGATTAAAGTTGACCATCTGTCCAGTGGCCGGGCACCCTGATAGGACAAGACCGGTCATAAGGCACCCAAGCAAGCGCAAGTATGTGGCTGGTGTAATCACGAATAAATCCTCCTTGGATTGCAGAATGAATATCCGTTAGTCTCGTTGTGGAATATTCCCATAACCGGAGGGGGACAACACGTTGATTTGGAAATATACCCGATTCTAGCTTAAATGACCGTCGAATTTAAACAACAATGTCCATGTGTCTCCGTGGACCAGCGGTTGCCTTGACTTTCTTCCAAATCCCTTGAGACTATCCAAACCCTGTTTTCTTGCTGACAGCTAATAAAGGACCTCGATCTATGTGGAAACGGAATTTTGTGTTTCGTGCCGATGAAGCGGTGCCTTTGCCGCACACTGAAAATGAATTATTTCATGAGACCGACCCTGCCTTAGACAGCTCTGGCTTACAGATGGATACCTATCTTTCTGTCTGGCTTCAAGGCGAGGGCGATGAACAGGTTCCTACGGCATACACCATGATGTATGTTCGGACGGCCACATTGGATCCTGTGAAGAAAGTGGGATTTCTTCAACCGCTTCAGGCTCGCACCCACCAGATCAAAATGATGTTATCCGGTCAACAAAAGGTGTATCTTCGTGACTGGTTGTCCAAGACCTTTCCCCAGGCTTGGGAGGAATCGGATGAACATTTTCAGGCCATTTTTTCTGATTAACCGCATTCACCGCAAGGGTCATTTTCAAACGTATGCTTATTGTTCCTGCTTCGCCGGAATGGTGAATTAAAGCTTTCCTTTATTTTTCTTCGTGCAAGATGTTTTGAGATGGATATTACAACTGATGTGCTGATTGTGGGAGCGGGTGGCGGCGGGGCCGTTCTGAGTATTGCCTTGGCCAGAAAGGGTATTGCCAACCTGGTGTTAGAACAGGCAGCCGGTCCTCCACAGGGCCTGCGGGGAGAGATCCTTCAACCCAACGGGCAGGCCTTGCTTCATAAGTTAGGTTTGTTAGAGAAACTGCCCCCGCATGCATCGAAGCCTGTGCGATTGTTTCATTTTCGGCAATGCGGCGGAACGCGTCTTTGTACGATTGATTATGAGATGTTGAGTCCTCCCTTCAATCGGGCATTAGTCATGTGGCCGAATGTGGTCCATCACACGATTCTTGATTGTCTTCAACAGGAAAATCCTGATGGACTCTCTTTTCAGGCCACCTTCAAATCCTTTCTCCGCCACGGCAAGCAAGTCATTGGTGCTCAAGCCGAGATAGGCGGGGCTTCGCTTCAAATTGGGGCTCGTGTGGTAGTCGGAGCTGACGGGCCATTTTCGCATGTTCGTGAGGCGATGGGGATTTCTGCCTCTCTCCATCGTTACACTGACAGTTATCTTGTGGCGGCGCTCGATTCCCCTGAGGTACTTGATGAGGCACAGTATTATGTCGGACAAAAAACCATTTTGGGACTTTTCCCGGCTCCTGAGCAGAAGGTCTATGCGTTATATATGGTCTCTTCAGATTCGCTGGCTTCATTGAAGGCTCAGGGCGTGGGCCCTCTTCGAGAGAAGTGGAAAACCATTGCTCCTGATCTGGCGCCCCTTTTTGATTCGCTTGTCGATTGGAAGCAAACGGCATATATGGGCACCGGACGCGTCCGGGCCAAGACGTGGGCCATTGATGGGGCAGTGCTCATGGGAGATGCGGCGCATGGCATGAATCCTCATGCGTCGCAAGGGAGGATGCAAGCCATGGAAGATGCCGTCACGCTGGCCAATGTTCTGGAAGATTGTCAGCGAAGGCAGGATTGGTCAGTGAACGCCCTGCGCACCTTTGAGGCCGAACGTCGTTCGCAGGTCACCATGTTACAACAGTTAGCCGATGAAGAAGTCTTTTTTTGGAATACCGGGAATCCAATCCTTGGGTTATTGCGAGATCGAGTGTTTCGCACCATGGATACCAACCGGCGTTTACAGTATCAGGTGCTTTCGGCCACGGCGGGATTGCGGACGACCCCACCGTTCGGATGGCTTGATCGCTTTCAGGCCGCCGGATTTTTACCCGACCCCCGAGCCAATCAGGTGCCGGGTCCCACACAACCTGCTTAGGAAAATTGAATAATGACATCTCTTCCTCCTTCATTGCATCTGCCTGAAGACGTTCAGGCGTTCCTTGTTCGCTATGTCACTCAGGTTAAGGATGATTTTGGCCAGGATTTGGGTGGGCTTCTTCTGTTTGGAAGCGCGGTCCGGGGTGACTTTATCGTGGGCCGCTCGAATCTCAATATCCTTGTCATCGTTCGGTCTCTCTCGGTGGACCTCCTCCAACGTGCGGGACGGCTTCATCAACAATGGGAGAAACATCAAATCGTCGCTCCATTGCTGATGACGGAAGGGGACCTCGTGAAATCAGGGCGGCTCTTTCCTTTGGAATTTCTTCAAATGTCCCAGCATCATCTGGTTTTGGCTGGGCAAGACCCGTTCTTAACGTTATCCATCGATCCAACATGCTTAGCCTGGCAATGCGAACATGAGCTGATGGCCAATGTGCTGCGAGTGCGGCAACGTTTCATAGAAGGCGGGGGGCGGATAGAAGCCATTCAGGCCTTACTCATGTTGTCAATTACGGCGGTGCTGCCTTGCATTCGAGGTCTTTTCCATCTGTTGCAAGACCCGTCCAAGGGGAAAGACAGTGAAATTTTGGAACATCTTCAGTCCACGTTCCAATTTGACCCGACCACTTTCCTGGAAGTCCTTCATATAAAGCGAGGATTAAGCAGTCCGGGTTCACTGGAATGGACGAAAGTCTATGACCGGTATCTTCAAAGTTTGAGGCAGTTCATGGACCGGGTTCAAACGATGCGTCAAGAGGGTCGACTATGACGATGTTTCGCCTCACGTGGGGATGGGTGACGTTGGGACTGTTTTTGTCTCTCTGCCCGGTTTCCTGGGGGATGTCGCCACAAGAGCAACCTTTGCCCACGCCTTTGGGCTATGTCAGCGATTATGCCAAAGTCCTTGAGGAGGAATGGTATGCGCAAATTCGGGCTGTCTGCAAAGATTTGGAAACGAATACCGGGGTGGAAATGTTGGTGGTAACCTTGGACACAATACAGCCGCTCTCTCATGCCCAAGCGTATGCCACCAAACTGTATGAAGCCTGGCGGATTGGGACTGCCCAACAGGAGCGAGGTATTTTATTTCTCGTGTCGGTGCAGGAACGCCAAGCCGTGGTCGTTGTGGGGAAGAGTCTTTTAGCCATCGTGACACCTCAAGTGTTGGATGAACTTTCATTGAAATTTTTGCAACCCATGTTCCACTCTGGAAACTATGGGGAAAATGTGTATCGTTCAGCGCTGTCTTTAGCGTCGATCGCCGGAAAAGCTCCAGTGCCCCAGGAGAAAAGAAAGCCCAAGCGTTCTGCCGGTTTTTGGATGAATGTAGGAGTTGTGGTTTTGATGGTTTATGCGCTTTGGCGATTTACCCGGCCAGAACGGCGGCACCCATTTCCTCGTTGGAAACGCGGAGAATATTGGGGGACAGGGCAGGGGGGCTTTGGCGGAAATTTCGGGGGCTTTGGTGGAGGAACCGGAGGACAAGGATTACGGTAAAGGTTGTGTGGGAAGTGCCTATGGGTTCGCAACCGAAAAGACAAGAATATGTGGCAATCCTTCTTTATGC
>QJYE01000095.1 GCA_003235785.1 Nitrospirota bacterium | reverse complement strand
GAAAACATGACCGGAGGGATTATGCGGAGTATTCAGGATAATGGCTCGTGTTCGTGGATTAATGGTAGATCGAAGCTCCTCAAGGGGAAACGCGTAATCAGGAGGACGAAGAGTGACGAACCGAGGGGTCCCATTCGCAAAATACACAGCCGGGACATAATTTTCATGTGCCGGCTCGATAATAATGACTTCATCGCCCTCTTCCACCAACGCCAACATGGCCGCCACGATGGCTTCGGTCACTCCGCACGTGATCGTGATTTCTCTCTCGGGGTCCACGGTCAAACCATGGCGTTTCTTCATATCCCGTGCAATGGCTTCCCGCAACTCGGCCAAGCCCCAGGTCACTGAATATTGATTATGGTCGTTGGCAATGGCGTCAATCGCGGCTTGCTTCACCGTGGAATCGGTCGGAAAATCTGGACGACCTTGGGCTAAATTGATCGCCTGATGCTCCAGAGCGATTCGCATATTTTCACGAATTTGAGAAGGCCCGATCAGAGACAATCGAGACGGCAATTTAAACATGTCGTTCTTTCACCTTGGAATGTCTAATCATCAGAGGGTATTTCATAAGAGACAAAACGGGAACCACACATGGCAAAGAAGAGAAGAATATGCCTCCCGTCCCTCGTCCAGCCTGACCACGCATTTTCGAGCGAGGAACCACAGTTACACAATAGAAGGCAGGCTCACTGGCGAGACATCCACTGACACGGTGGGCGTGTGGTGACCGCCGCCGACCATAAATCCATTGATCGGACTCACATCGCCATAGTCACGACCCCACGCGAGGGTTATGTGTTCGTCGTTAGGAATGCAATTATTGGTAGGATCGAAGTCTATCCAGCCCAAACCGGGACACCAGGCAGAAAGCCAGGCATGCGAGGCGTCAGCCCCAACGAGTTTTTCCTGTCCTTCCGGCGGATGCGTTAAGAGATAGCCGCTAATATACCGGGCAGGCAGACCCAGACTACGCAAGGCCGCGATTTCCACATGCGCAAAATCCTGGCACACGCCCTTCCGGGCTTTGAGCACGTCTTTCACTGGCGTCGAAACATCCGTGACGCCCCCCTCATAGGTAAATTCACGATAAATCCGACTGGTCAAATCCATGACTCCTGCCAAAATAGGACGCCCGGTAGGAAAACATTCACGAACAAACTCATAGGTGTCATCGTCAATCGTGACATAGGGAGAATCATACAAAAATTGTTGGGCATCTAAGATCTCACTATCCGTAGCCCCTTGCAAGTGTTCGGTCACCTGATCCCAAGGGAGACTTTGATCAAGATGAATGGGTTCGGGTTTATTCACATCGACGATGGCTTGCGTTTCCACGATCAAAGCCGAATGCGGCGTTTGAATGGTCAGATGCGTGAGGGGATTACCAAAATAATCCTTTCCATCCGAACGGACAGAGGGAGTAGGATCAATGGTGAGGGACGACCTCAGATTATGTTGGCGGGGGTGCGTTCGGAGCGCTAAGCGCAGAACATGATGAGAGATCGCCACCGGTTGAGTGTAAGTAAAGGTGGTTCGATGCGTCACCTGATAAATCACGGGAGGCCCTCAAGCCATTGAGGACCGGATATCCGTTGCGACAAGGAATGACTAAAATACGTGTGCGCGACGAGGTCCGATAATTGATGGACGCCTTGGTCTAAGTCTTTTAATAACCGAACAAGATTAACTCTCACCTTGCTGGTCTTCGTCAATTCCGCAATCTGGATCATGTCCGTCAGACGAATGTCGGTACAAATACGAGTGGTAATCTTTTGGGCAGGATTGAGCGAAGCCACCGTTTCCTCATGCGGCAGGTCATTCATATGAGTCTCAAACGTTTTCAATTGAAAGATGACCGATCGGGGATTGGTCTCATCGGCCAAGAGCAGATCCAACACCGCGGCCAGTTTGGCTTCGGCCCGGTACCGCGTTCGATAGGTAATCGAACTGTCTGCAAGTTCCAAAAGCAAATTCAATGCACCCGTGGCTTCAGGAGTCCCACGAGAGGCGAGATGCCGAATGAGTTTTGACAGATGACGAACCCGTTCCAAACGCCGGCCCATTTCCAAAAATCGCCAGGCATAACTGCGCGTCATATTTTCCATGACCATCCCATTGACCGCGGCTAAATGCTGAATCATTCGACTGAGGAGCCGAATGGCATCATCCATACTTTTCCCCTTTGTGCGTGCCCAGTTTTGTGGAACACTGGTGAGTTCGATCAAAATATTCCACGTGTCCTGTGACAGACGATGCCGGACCAGTTCCGCCGTGCGCCGGACATTTTGAAGTATTGTGGCCAAGCCATCAGGCGAATCAGGATCAAATAAAATGGTACGGAGTTCCGCTTCGACCATATCCGCGCCACCGGCCACTGCACGTTTGGCTCGACGGGATGACAAATGTTTTTGCATCACCAGCAAGGAAACCAAACGAGTGAGGGTTTCGGGTTCATCACTCAACCCGGCTTCTCCGCTGGTACGCAGAAAGAGACTTCGCAACAGGCGAATAGCCCCTTCCGCCCGTTCGATGTACCGTCCCAGCCAAAACAGATTATCGGCGGTCCGACTGGGTAGATCTCGTCCCCCTCGCCGTAGGGTCAATGTATGGTGGGGCGGGACTATCACAGGCTGATGGTCAAAAGGACCACCTTTTACCCAGGTATCTTTGCTGAAATCACCGGGTTCATGCCAATGCCCACGCGGATCTGATTGAACCGATACCCGGGCGAGTCCACCGGGCATGACGGTGTAGCCATCTTTCGTGGCGGTCAGATACAACCTGAGAGTCATCGGCGCAGGCTTCAGTTGATTGCCGGACCCCCAAAAAGGCGTCGTCGAATGGGAAACGATTTCCCTGCCAACATATTCATGCCCACGTCGCACAATAGCTTGTGCAAGAGCGGCCTGCTCTTGTTGACTCAGGTCCGGGCCAAAAGAAGAAAGGCGGCTGTGGCTCAGATCCCGCTTAGGCGTTAAGACCCGACGAATCATCAGCCGCTGCATGTTCTCAAGAACATAGGCACGCTCCGTGGGTTGCCCACACCACCAGGTGGCCACGCTGGGAATTTTGAGTCCTTCGCTAAAAAAGAACTGGCATAAGGCCGGCAAAAAACTCAGAAGCACTTCGCTGTCGACCAGTCCGCTCCCAAGAGCATTCCCCATCGTGACATGCCCGGCTCGAATGGACTGCAATAAACCGGGAACCCCTAAAGCCGAATCCGTCGACAATTCAAGTGGGTCGCACAGATCCGAATAAATTCGTCGCAAGACCAGATCGACGGGTTTCAAGCCATCCACGGTTTTCAAAAACAGCCGGTCATCGCGCACGGTCATATCCGACCCTTCCACCACCGGATAGCCCAGGTAGCGTGACAAATAGGCATGCTCAAAGTAGGCCACATTTTGTGGGCCAGGGGACAGCACGACCGCTAACGGATCATCCCGCTGAGAAAATTCTAAAAAGTTCTGGCTGAACGTTTGGAAAAAGGAAGAGAGGCGTTGCACATGTGTTTCGTCAAAGAGGTCAGGTAAAGCCCGCGACGCGATAATACGATTTTCCAGAGCAAACCCCGCGCCGGTGGGTGCCTCGGTACGATCTCTGAGTACCCACCATTGCCCATCAGGCGCGCGGGCCACATCAAACGCCAGAAAATGTAAATACCTCCCCCCTTGGACCGGCACCTCATGACAAGGCTGAAGGAACTGGGGATTACCGAATACGACGGCGGGAGGCAAGGTCCCGTTTTTCAACAACTGTTGCGGACCATATAAATCACTCAAAATATGGTTCAACAGACGTGCGCGTTGAATAAGGCCTGCCTCTAACTGTGTCCATTCCTCCTGACTAATCAGCAACGGGAATAAGTCCAACTGCCACGGTCTATCTGTTTTTTGACCATCCTGCCCTGCAAGATAGGTGACCCCATCATCTTTTAACAGGCGGTCGGCAGTTTCCTTCGCCGCTTGACGTTCAGTGTCATTCAAGGCCGAGAACCCTTTCAGGAATTCTTGCCAATGGGGACGAACCGACCCGTCCTGACCAACGAGTTCATCAAAGGTATCTGGTTGAGGCGGATAGATTGCTGGAGCGCGGGGCAGAGAATCAGGTGACTCAGGAGCGAAAGAGGCCATTATGGGATCCACCAGATAGGTTCATAGAAGAGGGGGAATATTGCATTCTACGGCCATACACTATAACGGAGAACCATGGGCTATTCCCAGAAATTATTCCGGCCATCGGAGATCCAGGGTATAAGGAAATTCTGGCCGGGAGGTATCGGCGGGTTCGGCATACGGCCCGGCGGTATGGCCAAAAGGCGTGAACCTTGCCAAACGACGGCTTTCCGCTTCATAGGCATTGACCGGAAATTCATCATAATTTCGCCCGCCTTGGTGCGCAACATGATACGTACAGCCGGCCACGGCTCGTTGGGACCATCGATCATAAATATCGAAGGTGAGTGGTGCGTCAACCCCAATATTGGGGTGCAAACTATTTGGCGGTTGCCAGGCGCGATAGCGAACTCCGCCAATGGCCTCGCCCTGCCGTCCGGTGGGAATCAACGGCACACGTTTTCCATTGCAAGCTACCATATACCGGGAGTCGGTCAAGCCTGAGAGCTTGACCTCTAACCGCTCAACTGAAGAATCCACATATCGCACGGTACCGCCCGGAGCCCCTTCTTCTCCCATGACATGCCAGGGCTCCAACGCTTGGCGAACTTCCATGACCAGGCTTTCGTGATTGATGGACCCATAGAGCGGAAAACGAAATTCAAGATGGGGAGCAAACCATTCCTCCTTGATGTCATACCCGGCTTGATTCATATCATGAATGACATCATGAAGATCTTGCCTTAAGAAGTGGGGCAACATAAAACGATCATGGAGTTGGGTTCCCCACCGAACCAATGCCCCGTGATCCGGCCGGTTCCAGAAACGCGCAATGAAGGCTAAGAGCAGCACTTGCTGAGCCAGACTCATTCGTTCATGCGGCGGCATTTCAAAGGCCCGGAACTCCACCAGGCCAAGCCGGCCGGTGGGGCCGTCTGGCGAGTAGAGTTTATCGATACAAATTTCCGTGCGATGCGTGTTTCCACTGACGTCAATGAGTAAATTTCGAAAGATTCGATCCACTAGCCACGGAGGTGGCGGATGCCCGGCATTGGGAGCTGGAACTTGTGTAAATCCTAACTCCAGTTCATAGAGGGAATCATGACGGGCTTCATCAATGCGTGGAGCTTGACTGGTCGGGCCAATGAACAAGCCTGAAAAGACATACGAAAGAGAAGGATGTCGTTGCCAGTACGCCACCAAGCTGCGTAGCAAATCGGGCCGGCGCAGGAAGGGACTGTCTGCGGGAGTTTTCCCCCCAACCACCATATGATTCCCGCCGCCTGTCCCGGTATGCCGTCCATCCAACATAAATTTTTCCGTGCCTAACCGGCAGAGTCGGGCTTCTTCGTATATACCAGTCGTGATGGCCACCATATCCCTCCAATTTGAGGCTGGATGAATGTTGACCTCCAACACGCCAGGATCGGGAGTGACTTTTAAGACGTTTATCCGTGGATCATACGGAGGCGTGTACCCTTCCAGATGAATAGGCTGGTTTAATTCAGCTGCCGTGTCTTGGATCGCGGCCACCAGGTCAAGATAATCTTCGACCGCTTCCACAGGAGGCATAAACACCCACAGGTGCCCGTCTCGAGATTCAACAGCCAGCGCAGCACGGACTGCCCGTTTCGTCCCGGAACCTGTTACCTGCCCATGCATAAGTTGCGGCTGATCGGCTTGATGATCCAAGCCCACCTGCCCTCGCAGAAAAGGCTGTCGGCTGGCATCAGGATCCGGAAGAGGACCCCGTTCCTCAAACGGATCCGTTGGAATGATATAAGGATATTCTCCTGGCGCCAGCACGGGTAAGGAGGGAAGGGGTAATCGAAATCCGACAGGAGAATCACCGGGTAACAAAAACAAGTGTTTGGTCCGGGTTGACCAGGGCTCACTCATCCACCGTCGTTTCCCATCGCGGGCATTCCATCGTTGCAAAGGCAGCACATAACCGGCCGGCGTACCCAGCCCCTTTTCAAAAGCTTTGGCGAGTCGAGCCCGAGCCATGGGATCATCCAGATTATTCGTAGCCGGATCCAGCGCTTCAGGCAGTTTGCGCTCCTGCTCAATGAAATGCCAGGGATCTTCATACACTTGATAAATCGTCTCAGCGCCGACCTCCACACGCCGGGCGATTCCCTCAATAAAACGGTGGGCATCCTCGTGAGAGGTTTCCGACGTGGGGGATTCTTCGGGGATAAGGTGATCATCCTGCCAGATTGGTTTTCCCTCCTCACGCCAATAGAGCCCCAAGGCCCATCGTGGCAATTGCTCCCCGGGATACCATTTCCCCTGACCAAAATGAAGGAGTGCCCCGGGAGCAAAACGATCACGTAACCGCTTAATCAGAGTGGCCGCCAATCGACGCTTATTAGGACCGACGGCTTCAGTGTTCCATTCAGGGGCATCGGGATAGTCAACCGAGACAAACGTAGGCTCTCCGCCGATTGTGACTCGAACATCGTTGGCGGCCAATTCCTTGTCCAATCGGTGGCCGAATTGATCAATGGCTTGCCATTGTTCCTCTGTATACGGCTTGGTGACACGTGGCGTTTCTAGAATTCGTGTCACCGACATTTCATGGGAAAACTCGGTTCCACAACGATCCATGACCCCGTTAATGGGTGCTGCCGTGAGAGGATGCGGGGTGCAGGCCAATGGAATATGCCCCTCTCCAGCCAGCAAACCTGAGGTCGGATCAAATCCTACCCAGCCAGCTCCGGGCAGGTAGGCCTCGGCCCATGCATGCAAATCCGTGAAATCTCGATCGGTGCCCGAAGGGCCGTCCAAGGATTTCACGTCGGCAACCAGTTGAATCAAATATCCAGACACGAAACGACTGGCAATGCCCAAATGTCGCAGGATCTGAACAAGGAGCCAGCCTGTATCTCGACAAGACCCCCGCCCGAGTTCCAACGTTTCTTCCGGGGTATGCACACCGGGTTCCATACGAACCACATAGTCGATTTGCTGTTGCAATTGCGCATTAAGGTCCATCAAAAACGGAATGGTAGGATCATCGTGTGGCGCTTTAAAATTGTTAAGCCAGGCTTGTAAGCGGGGGCCTGCTGGCTCGATGTCCAGATAGGGAAGAAGATCCCGTTTGACCAGCGGCTCATAATGAAAGGGAAGCGTTTCCGCGTCAGGCTCGAGAAAAAAGTCAAAGGGATTATAGATCACCATATCAGCGACCAGGTCGACCTCAACATGAAATTCCCGAACCTTTTCAGGAAAGACGACCCGTGCGAGATAATTGCCGTGAGGATCTTGCTGCCAATTCAGAAAATAGCCTTTGGGTTCAATGTTTAAGGCATAACTCAGGATCGGCGTTCGGCTATGTGGTGCCGGTCGCAATCGAATTACGTGAGGCCCCATTTGAACCAGGCGATCATATCGATAGTGGGTTTGATGATTGAGTGCTATGTGGAGAGCCATAGAAGATTACTCGCGTATAAAAAAAAGGGGAAAAGATTAATCCAGAAATGATTCATCTCACAAGGACAGTGACATGACGATAGCATTTCCTCAATTGCTTTGACTAATTTCGATTAAACGAATGTCTTTGAGAGATCAAGACGGGAAAGCTTCTCCAGATATGGCGATTCGTCGTTTCGCCTATCGCCAGGATTGTCATAACATCAGCCAAGTATGCTATATTGAAAATCTTTTTCAATTGAACATAGCTCTCACTCACAATCGTTCACTGATCCAAAGGATGGGCTTGTGAAATCGCTGTTTGACCACTATCAAATGAAACCCGGATTCGATGAAATGTTCGAATCGGCGGAAGTCCCCCGTGCGCATTACCGTCGTCTGGTCGAACGATTGCAACACTTTCCCAAAAAAGATTTGGAATTTAAGCGAAGGCAGGCCGATCAAGCATTTTTACGGCAAGGGATCACCTTTACCGTTTATGGCGACCCTCAGCAAACAGAAAAGATTTTCCCGTTCGACCTGCTGCCTCGAATCATTCCGAACACGGAATGGCGAATGATCGAAGAAGGCATTCAACAACGGGTTCGGGCCTTAAATATGTTTTTAGTGGATTTGTACGGCGATCAACTGATTCTTAAGGATAAGGTCGTTCCCCGTAACCTCATTGAAAGCTCTGAACATTTCCAAAAAGATTTGGTAGGATTCTGTCCTCCTAAAGGTGTGTTCATCCATGTCTCGGGCATCGATTTAGTCCGGAATCATGAAGGGCAGTATTTCGTTCTTGAAGACAATCTTCGCACACCTTCCGGCATTTCTTATGTGTTGGAAAACCGTCTGGTCATGAAGCAATTGTTTCCAAATCTGTTTGCCGACATGCAGGTCAGGCCGGTCGATCAATATCCCACTCAATTACTCGAAAATCTGAAAGGCCTGGCTCCTCTTGGCAAAGAAAATCCTACGGTCGTCCTCCTGACTCCCGGCGTGTTTAACTCGGCGTACTTTGAACATAGCTTTTTGTCCTTGCAAATGGGCATTCAAATGGTGGAAGGCCGGGACCTGGTTGTGGAGTCGGACAAGGTCTACATGAAAACCACCCAAGGGCTGGAACAGGTCGACGTGATTTATCGCCGTGTGGATGATGCCTTTCTCGACCCGGAAGTCTTTCGCAAAGATTCTGTGTTAGGCGTCCCCGGCCTGGTGAGAGCCTATCGGGCGGGTCATGTGGCGTTGGCTAATGGCATAGGAAACGGCATCGCGGACGACAAAGCGGTCTATACTTTTGTTCCCAAAATGATCGACTACTATTTACACGAGGAACCGATTTTACAAAATGTGCCGACGTACCTGTGCGGAGATACGAAAGACCGCCAGTATGTCTTGGAACACCTTGGAGAATTAGTCGTCAAAGCCGTGGCGGAATCTGGAGGGTATGGCATGTTGATGGGACCGAGTTCAACGAAGAAAGAACAGGATGAGTTCCGTACAAAAATCCTGGCGAATCCCCGAAGCTATATCGCCCAGCCTGTGGTGACCTTATCTCATCACCCCTGCATCGTGGACGGGGAAGAACACCTTCGATTGGTTGGGCGGCATGTTGACCTTCGACCATTCGTCCTGTGGGGGGAAGACATTACGTTATCACTGGGTGGTCTCACCCGTGTTGCGCTCAAGGAAGGCTCGCTGGTCGTCAATTCATCCCAGGGTGGAGGAAGCAAAGATACCTGGGTACTCTACGGTGATGAATAAATGATGTTAAGTCGTACAGCAGAATCCTTTTTCTGGATTGGACGGTATGTGGAACGCGCGGAATATACCGCTCGCTTCGTGAATGTGCATTATCATTTACTCACGGAGATTGCGACGCCAGAGGACCAATCCAATATTTGGACCCGATATTTGGAAGACACCGGAGAATTAGAGGCCTATCAAGGTCTCTTTGGAGAGGTACAAACCAAGCCCGTGGTGGAATTTGTGACCCTCTGCCGTGACAACCCCGATTCGCTCACGAATCTTATTGCCGCGGCTCGAAATAATGCCCGTGGCATTCAAGATCAATTATCCAGCGAAGTCTGGCATTTCATGAACGACTTCTATTTTAGTTTAAAAGGAAAAACAGAAGAGGATTTGTGGGCAGACACCCATGATTTACTCAGACATGTCCGGAATACCTGTTATACCCTGGATGGCGTCATGGGCAGCACCATGGTGAGGGATGAAGGTTGGCATTTTTATCGTTTGGGAAAGAATATCGAACGTGGCAGCAGAACGGCACGCCTACTCGACATTCCCGTCTTGAGTGACCCCACGACTGAGCCTCGTAGACTTTCAGAATATCATCAGTGCTTAGCGGCCTTGAAATCAGCGAGTGCATTTGAAGCCTATCGAAAATTTTACTCGGCTCAGTT
>QJYE01000223.1 GCA_003235785.1 Nitrospirota bacterium | reverse complement strand
TAGGCTGGTCGCATGGGGATCAGGAAATCTTTTCCATCCAGGAAATGGTGGAACATTTTGACTTCAAGCATGTGCAATCGTCCCCGGCCGTCTTTAATCCTGAAAAGCTCAAGTGGGTGAATGCACAATATATTCGGACCAGTGAACCCAAGCGAGTGGCGGAAGCCCTCACGCCATTTTTAACGAATGCAGGCTATGATGAGGCGGCTATGGCTAGAATTCCTGGAGGAGTCGAAGCCTTAATTCCTCCCTTGCGGGAACGTTCCGAAACGCTTTTGGATTTTATCGAGGGAGCGGCTCCCTTCCTCGTGGAATCGATGCCCATGGATGAAGCGGCTGCCACGAAGCATCTCACGCCGGTCATTGCGCCCAGTTTGCAAGAATTGGCCGACCTGATTGAAGTGGAATCTGATTTTTCCAAAGAAACACTTGAGCATATTCTGCATGGCCTGATCGAACGGCAAGGCCTGAAAATGGGGAAAGTCGCGCAACCCCTTCGTGTGGCATTAACCGGACGAACAGTGAGCCCTGGAATTTACGAAGTGATGGCCCTATTGGGAAAAGACCGGACGCTTCAGCGTATTCGCGCCGGTGTCCAACGCGCCTTGAATACTCAGAGCCCTTAGGGCACAAAGTTATTTTTTCTTGATCTTGACTGGATTTCCATCCTGAATTAAGCTCATTCTACGTTGGGGGATCGTCTAATGGCAGGACGTCAGATTCTGGTTCTGATTGTGAGGGTTCGACTCCTTCTCCCCCAGCCACATCTTCCCTCTGCCGTTTTCGCCTTCCCTCGCGTCTGATAGCGAAAAGAAATCCACGGAAGGCTTAACCTTAAGGGGTCAGACTCGAATTAAAATGTACCCCACAGGAATATCGCTCTATCGTTTTTTAATTCGGGTCTGACCCCATTTTGCCTCCTTTTGTATTTGAGGGTTTGCTTTCCTTCTTAAAGGGGATTGGATATCATGAGGTTTTTATCAGCATTGACCCATGACGATTAGCAATGGGCTTTAGATAATGGCGATACGTTGTTTGAAGCCAATTCGCAGCCAGGTTCAGTCCAGCACGTCTGGGTCAAGTTTGGTGTTCTCCTCGAAGCAAGTCGCGATGTTTCGGCAGATGGCTCAGGAAACGCGGCAATCAGTGGTAGCGGCCGAAGGCAGAAAATTGGCTTTCTCGTCGGCAGGAGTTCTGGCGTGGTTTTCTGGTTCAAGCGGCACTGGGAAAACGATGGCTGCGGAAGTGGTTGCGCGTGAGTTGCGGACAAACCTTTTCCGGGTCAATCTCAATCAGATTGTCAGTCAATATATTGGGGAAACTGAAAAGAATTTGACTCGGGTCTTTGAGACAGCACAGAAGAAGAGTGCGGTTTTGTTGTTTGATGAGGCGGATGCGTTGTTTGGCAAGCGTAGTGAGGTGAAAGATTCGCATGATCGATACGCAAATATAGAAGTCAGTTATCTGTTGAGCAAGATAGAAGCCTATCGCGGGTTAGTCATTCTCACAACAAATCGCAAGGTCGATATTGATCCATCAGTTATGTGTCGGGTGAAGTATCTGCTCGAGTTTTCTCCTCCCCTTCCAACTCCTCGTTTTCAACATCGGCAATAGCATGGATATCAGCATTCGATGGTTATGGGCTGCGATGCTTGGAGGCAGCATCATGCTCGCCATGCCAGGCAATTCAGACCCGGCCAGGATTGCCGGAGACGTGGTGGGCCATTTCTTTTCCGCCTTGATTCTAGCCATTGTGCCCATTGTGGGGTATCGTATGTTGTATAAACAGATTGGTGAAAAGGAAATCACCTATATCGTTGGTGCCGCGTGGGTGTATTTGGTGCTATCCCAATTATTTGGTTCGTGAGGAGGAGACCAGCATGAAACAAGGGATTGTTCTGTTGCTGATGGCATTGTTGGTGATGAGTTGTGCAAAGCCCTACGATCGAAAAGCCGACTTTATTCAAGAAGAATATGCTCCCTATGAGGGCACAGGCACAGCACGAGTGTGCGGGCAGGCGTATTTGAGTTTGGATGGTGGCACCCAGCATATGGCCTCTGGAGATCGTGTGTTGTTAGCACCAGTGACGTCTTATACGGAAGAAGCGTATACGGTCAAAGTCTTGAATGGTCGCCCCATGAATGATCCTGATCCGAAAGCCATGGCGTTTGAAAAACATACCAAGACCGATGAGGAAGGGCAGTTTTGTTTTACCGATTTACCTGCCGGAACGTATTATGTCGTGGCAGATATTGCGCTACCCACTTCTACGAAAGAGCATCGGGAAAGTCAGTTGGCCCACGCCATCACCACGGTCAAGGACGGGGGAAATGTTGTGATCCTTGTCACTCGATAGATTCTTTCACAACTGGATAGATAGTATGATGTGAGTTAGAAAGGGGTCCCAACTCTTCCTGACTGTATTGCCCAAGTTCTCTCCATGTGTGGCCGGTTTACCCGCAAAGAAAATTTTCAGCAGCTTGCCCAGCTTCTAGGGTTGCACAACCTTCCCCAGTTACCACCGCGTTATAATATCGCCCCTTCTCAATTGATTGACTGCGTACGAGCCAATCCCGAATCTCAGGAAGCGGAATGGACTCAGCTCAAGTGGGGCCTGGTTCCATCATGGGCCCAAGACCCAAGCATTGGACAGAAGATGATCAATGCCCGTGCTGAAACCGTAGCCGAGAAACCGTCCTTTCGTAAGGCTTTTGAGCGACAACGGTGTTTGATTCTGGCTGACGGATTTTATGAATGGAAACGCGAGGGGACGGTGAAACAGCCGTATTACATTCACTTTGCCGACAACCGCCCGTTCACTTTTGCCGGACTATGGGAACATTGGGAGAAGGATGGTGGGGAACCGGTGGAGTCCTGTGCCATCATCACCACGAGCGCGAACGCGCTCATGGAGCCTCTTCATCATCGAATGCCGGTCATTCTGGATCTTCAGGACTGTCCGATCTGGTTAGATCCTGCTGTGCATGATGGCAGACAGCTCACCAGGCTTTTGCAACCTTTTCCAGTCGAGGCCATGGAAGCGTATCCTGTCAGTCCTTTCATCAATAATCCTCGCCATGAGGGT
>QJYE01000040.1 GCA_003235785.1 Nitrospirota bacterium | reverse complement strand
AAAGATTGTCTCATCTTTGCCACACTCGTTACTGTACCATATGAAAAAATTCTTAATTTGTCTAATTTCTGAAATCGTCAGGTAAATCCAGGCATGACTCAGGTTTTATCGAGAATTAGCGGAACCGGGGCGGCTCTTCCGGCCAAAAGTGTGGAGAATCACGAAGTGGCCAGTCTTTTGGGCATAGATCCGGCCTATATTCTTCGTGTTTCGGGAATTCGGACTCGGCGTTGGGGAGAAGCCCACGAAACTTGTTCGATGCTGGCCGAACAGGCAGCTCGCCAAGCGCTGGAACAGGCCGGATGCACACCCAATGATCTTGACGCGATTATCGTCTCAACCACCTCACCCGATCTGCTGTTTCCTTCCACCGCTTGCTTGCTCCAAGCTCGGTTAGGGGTTTCCGGCATTCCGGCATTTGACTGTTCGGCTTCCTGCTCGGGGTTTTTGTATGGCTTGTCGATGGCCGATCGTTTTCTGCGTGCTGGAATGTTTCACCGCTGCTTGGTGGTGGCCTCGGAAGTGAAGTCACGATCGTTGGATCGCGATGATCTCAGTACGGCTATTTTGTTTGGAGATGGTGCGGGCGCGGCGATTGTGGAGCTTTCGACTAAGGCTGACTGTGGCATTGTCAGTATCCGTTTGCATGCTGATGGGCAATACCATGACTTGGTGAAGGTTGCCGGCGGTGGCTCTCGTCAGCCCTTATCGCAAGCCGTTCTGGACAATCGGGCGCATACCTTACGCATTCAGGGGGCGACGTTGTTTCGAGTGGCTGTTCGACGGTTGCAACAAGCCATTATCGATCATCTGGCCAAGGAACAATGGTCTGTCGCAGAACTTGATCAGGTGATCTTTCATCAAGCAAATGTCCGGATGATCACGAATCTGTGCCAAAGGCTTGCCATATCCGCGGATCGATGTGTCACCATGATGGAAGACGTGGGTAATACCTCGTCAGCATCCTTGCCGATGGCCCTTGATTTTGCCAATCGGCATCAGCGAGTGAAGAATGGAAGTCGCATTCTGCTCGGTGCGTTTGGGGGCGGATTGACCTGGGGAACGGCCTTGATTCGTTGGGGGTGATTCCTGGTGAATGATTCCTTCTTTGCGTGGAGGTGGCTTCGGAAAATAGGCATCGAATTTTGAATGTTGATGATAGCGTGGCCTTTCATGTCATGCTAAAATGGCGTGTTTAACAAGAATAATTATTGGAAGGAGAGCGGTTTGAAAATATATTTAGCCAATCCGAGAGGTTTTTGTGCAGGTGTAGACCGGGCCATAGAAATCGTCGATTTATCCTTAAAAACCTACGGCGCACCTATTTATGTCCGTCACGAAATTGTGCATAGCCGGCATGTGGTGGAATCTCTTCGGGGGAAAGGGGCGATCTTTGTTGAAGAGTTGGATGAAGTGCCGGATGGCGCTATCGTCATTTTTAGTGCCCATGGCGTGGCCAAAGCGGTCTGGGAAGAATCGACACGACGGAATCTCAAAGTCATTGATGCGACGTGTCCCTTAGTGATTAAGGTCCATAATGAGGTCAATCGGGATTATGCGAATACGTATGAGTTGATCCTTATTGGGCATGCTGGACATCCAGAAGTGGTGGGAACGCTTGGGCAGGTGCCAGATAAGTTTCATTTAGTGTCGTCCGTGGCGGATGTCGAAGCGTTGGAAGTGGAAAATCCTCTCCATTTATCGTATGTCACCCAAACAACCTTAAGCGTGGATGAATGCCGGGATATTGTGGCCGCTCTCCATCAGCGATTCCCCGGTATTAAGGGTCCGCACCAGGAAGATATTTGTTATGCCACTCAAAACCGCCAAAATGCGGTGAAAGAGCTCTCTCGTTTTGTCGATGTGATTTTTGTCATTGGTTCTCCGAATAGCTCTAATTCCAATCGATTACGAGAATTGGGTGAGCGGTGCGGAATTACCTCCTATTTGATCGATTCTTATCAAGACATTCAGATGGCTTGGCTTGAAGGGGTGAAGGCGATAGGTATTGCAGCTGGTGCTTCTGCCCCGGAAGTGCTTGTCTCGCAAGTCATAAAATTCTTAAAAGAGCAAGGGGCTGAAGGTGTTGAGGAGCTGACCGTCGTTGAAGAAAACGTAGAATTCCTTCTTCCGAAGGAATTGTTGATGGCGAATAGATTAAAATAATTGTTGCTTGAGGTGCCTTGGCTTCGCCAGGGGTCCATGACCTATCTCCCTGATCTTTTTCTTCCCTATAAAAAAACGAATATTCGAGTTTTGAGCTCGTTGACATCCTCCATGGTCGAGGATTCTCTCGATCATGGTCCTAGATATGGGATAGCGCCTTACCTCCACCCACAGGATTTTGTGGATTTTTTTGATTTTTGGGGCTTCTTGTGGTACAGACTTAGAGTTTTCAAGGTGACATTGTTGAGAATGAAAAATCATATGTTTATCTGTGCCCTGGAGGGACCATGAATCTACGTACTCTCGTGGTAAATGGATTTAAATCCTTTGCCGAAACCAAGGTAGATTTTCCGAATGGCATTACGGCGGTGGTTGGGCCGAATGGAACCGGTAAGAGTAATATCGTGGATGCTATTTTATGGACCATGGGTGAGCAAAGTCCAAAGAGCCTGCGAAGCGAGCGTATGGAGGATGTCATTTTTAATGGGACAGAGCAGCGCAAGCCGATGGGCATGGCTGAAGCCTCACTCATTTTTTCTGATGTGACACCCCAGGAATTAGAGCCCGTATCGGCTTTAGTCGAAGGGCTGGAGCAAACGACGGATGTCATGATTACTCGCCGTCTCTACCGTGATGGGGATAGCGAGTATTATTTCAATAAAATCTCTTGCCGTCTCAAAGATATTCGTGGATTTCTGTGGAATGCCCGGGCAGGCACCCGAGGGCAGTCAGTGATTGAGCAAGGTAATATTGAGCAATTGTTGAGTGCCTCACCCCAGGAGCGTCGGGAGTTTATTGAGGGAACGGCAGGCATTATTCGCTATAAAAAGCAAAAAGCGGAAGCGTTACGAAAATTACAGAGCACCGAAAATAATTTATTGCGAGTTCGAGATATTTTGGGGGAAGTGCATCAACAACTCCGTGTCTTGACGCGGCAGGCGAAACAGGCGGAAGAATATCAGTCCTTGCTCCGAGAGGCACGGGACTTGGAAGTGCGTTTATTAACAGGGGATTTCCGACGGTTTTTTGCGGAGCATTGTGACGTAGAGAAGGAATTGCAGGACTCCGAAAATCAGGAAACCGCCTGTGTGGCAGAGGAAGTTCGTCTTGTGGCAGAGCAGCAACAGGTTCAGCTTGAGTTGGCAGCAGCGAATGAATCCCTTCAGCAGGCCCAACTTGAATTTCGAGAGATTGAGCAACGCATGTCACAAGCGTTTACCGAAATTCAAATTGAACGCAATCGGTTAGAGCAATACGAGCAGCAGCATGCGCAAGTTCTTGAAGAGCGAACCCGGCTTCATGCCAACGGGCAAGAGGTCGTGGAGATGCTTGAATCCCTTCAAGAGCGGATAGCGCACATTCGCGGGGAAATGGACGTTCTCGCCACCTCCATGGCTGAAGGCGAGGAGAATATGGCCGTGGTGATGGCTCGTCGTCGAGAAATCAAAGAAAAAGTTGATCAAGGGCGGGAAGCGATGTTGGCGTTGGCGGTCGAAAAAACCAATGTTGAAAATCGTCTGCGGAGTCTTGGAGAAGGGCAGAGTGCTACTGGCCGACGGGTGGAGCGCTTAGCAGCAGAACTCATGCAATCACAGATTGATCAAACAACGTTGCAACGCGAACAGGAAACACTTCAAGAGCAACGTGTGACGTTAGAAGGCGAATTAGGGGTGTTACGCACCCGGCAGGAACAACTCGAAGTCATCTTGCAAAGCCATCGTGAAACCCGGCAGGAACTTGATCATAAGATTGTGGAACTGCAAACACAGGCTGCTGGCACAGAGTCCGAGCTCAGGGCGCTTCAAGGTATTTTTCGAGAAGAATTAGGCTATGGACAGGACGGCGAGGGCGCGGAGGCCTCGATTCGAGAGCATTGTGCATGGATTCAGGCAGCTTTGGCGGAACGCATGGAAGTTCCCGAGGAGGTTGAGCAAGCCGTGGAGGCTGCTTTCGGGGAACATCTGAAAGCGTGGATCGTCCATTCACCGCAAGAAGCCCAAGAGGCTATTGCACAATTTCAACAACAGCAATTAGGGAAAGGCCGGTTTCTTCCTTTACACGTTCCTCGTTCTCATGATCTGACTATTCCTCATTGGTGGGCGACATTGGAAAACGATTCTGGCGTGAAAGGATTGGCCCGAACTTTTGTGCAGGCCTCAGCTGATTTGAGACCCATCGTAGATGGTTTATTACATAACACGGTCATTGTCGATTCGTTAGGTGGTGCGGTGGCCCTCATGGAAAAGTATCAGTGGTTTGAGGGGGATGGGCCGTGTTTGGTGACGTTGCAGGGGGAAGTGGTCTCTCCTCTAGGAGTGATCAGTGGAGGGTCGAGCAGGGAAGCCGGCGGGTTGTTACGTCGGCGGAGAGAAATCCTGACATTAGAAGAAACTCTTCAGGCACTTTTAGCTGAATTCGAGGAAGTCCAAGAGGCACGAAAGACACTTAGTCAGGATATCGAAACCGTGTCGACTCAGTTTGAAGAGGCCATTGCAGCCATTCGGGAAAAAGAAATGCACGTGTTTTCTGTTCAAAAGGAAGAGCTGTCGAAGGAACGCGCACTCCCTGATCTTTTGCGCCGCTTGGAGATTCTTCAGCAAGACCGTGAAATGGAAGAGTCTGAGTTAGGACGAATGCAAATTGAAGAAGTGGCTGTCAGGAATCAACTAGAGGCCCTAGAGCGTCGACGGATCGAGGAACAGGCGACTCTGGTCCGGTCCCAAGAAGCCCTTCATGAGCTGGATCAGGAGCAGGAAGATTTAGCTGCTTCACTCAACGACATCAGGATGAAGCATCACACGTTGCATGCACAATCCGGCCATGAACAGAGCAACTGCGAAAGATTGGAGCGTGAAGAGAACAATCGAAAAATTCGGATTCAGGAGATCGATCAGCAATTAGAGCAGCTCTTTTTTCACAGTCGGACTAGCCAAGAGAAACGGCTCAAGAATGAATCGTTAATTGAGGAGTTAGGCGGGCAAAAGGAATCGAAGGGGGAGCATTTACGGAATTTTCAAAACCAGCATGCAGAATTACTGGAAGAGGTGAAGCGACTGGATTCATTGATCAGTCGTGCTCGAGAGGCTCTTTCGAAGATTTTTAAATCACGTGGACCCATTGAAGGACATCTGGCTGAAGTGCGAACAAGGCTCCAGGCGGTTGAAGAGACCCTGACTGTAACCTATGAAATTTCCACCGAAGATCTGAAGCTTTCTCAGCCTCAGGACCTGGAAGGGAATGAGGCGCAAGTTTCGAGTGAAGATGATGGCGAGGGTCCTGAGCAATGGCGGGAGCACTTGCAGCGTATTCGGAAGAAGCTTGAGCGGATCGGTCCGATTAATTTGGCCGCGATTGATGAGCATGTTCAATTAGAAGAGCGGTATCAATTTTTGTTGGCACAAGAAGAAGACTTAGCTGGTTCGATTCAATCCCTGCAAGAAATCATTCAGCGGCTGAATCAAACCACCAACAAATTGTTTGCGGAGACGTTCAAGGAATTGCAAGTGAAGTTTAATGAAGTGTTTTCTGCCTTATTTGCTGGAGGCCGAGCCGAGTTGGTCCTAGTTGATGAGTCGGCGAATGCTTCACAAGATTCAGAGTCCGGAAATTTGGCAGAGGGTGCTCTGGAGGGGAAGGAATCCGAATCATTCAAGCAAGAACCAGGGGTCGAGATTGTGGCCCAACCACCTGGCAAACGTTTGAAAAGTATGAGCATGCTCTCTGGTGGAGAAAAGACAATGACGGTCATGGCGCTTTTATTTGCCAGTTTTTTAATACGTCCGTCACCATTTTGTGTGTTGGATGAGGTGGATGCTCCGCTGGATGAAACCAATGTGGTCCGGTTCGGGCAATTTTTGAGGCAAATGGCTGACTGTTCGCAATTTATCGTGATTACGCATAATAAGCGAACAATGGAGGTGGCCAACTCTTTATTTGGTGTGACGATGGAAGAGCCTGGCGTCTCCAAGTTGATTTCAGTTCGTCTTCACGAATTACATGAGGTGGGTTGAAGACGCTTTGAAGCAAGCGGGTGTTTCTTGCTAGAGCACATCAATATGAATACAAAAAGCCCCTTCCTGTTGCCAGGAAGGGGCTTTTTGTTGACATTGAAGAAGTCAAAGAGAGGAGCTAATTTCTCACACCGCTCCATACTTTTTCGGGATCAATTTCTTTGTCAGGATTCAGTTCTTTGGCTTTCGCAAGAAGCGTGTCCGTGGTTTCGGGTATTTCTGGATCGGGAATGCAACAGTCATCAACAGGGCACACTGCAGCACATTGCGGTTCGTCAAAATGTCCCACGCATTCCGTACATCGCTCATAAGTAATGACGTAGACCGTATCACCTTCTCCCTGTCCTTCTCCGACGGCATGGCCTAGTTCTTCAGCAGCACTGCGGGTTTCAAAAATAGCTTCATTGGGACATTCCGGAAGACACGCACCACAATTAATGCATTCTTCGGTGATGAGTAACGACATAATTCCTCCTTCACAGACAAATGAAAAGTATCGTAAGTTTGATTACGTTGGGCTGAACAGTTTGCCAAACCAAGAACTGGTCAGATTCTCTTTTGCTACGACTGGCAATATACGACCAAGGAAAATTGATTGTAGCGACTGAATTTTCAATGAGTCAACCGGACAGAAGACCTACCAGCTAAGCCATTCGGCCCCATTGGTTTCCGAGAGGTGTGAAAGGTGAAATGGAATGTGAATTGGTGCATTGATGGCGGTCTTCCCTATAATCTGAATCCTATTTGATTGATCGGGTGTTGCATAAGAATTAACATGTCGCTGACCTTCCTATTTCGTAACTATTTTCCTTCCAATCCTCAGCATGAATATTCGTCATTCTAAGCCTTCAGTTGCTTCCGCTTATGGCGCCCTGACAACTGCAGCAATGGTTTGGGGTGGATCCGTCGTTGCGCAAAAAGTAGCCTTAGGTCCTTTTTCTCCGGTCGAAACGTCCGTGTTTCGTGGTCTTGGTGCCTTAGCGATCCTAATACCTCTGTGGATCTGGAAGGAAGGAGGCGGTAGGTTTTCGAAGAATGATTGGGGAATGTTTGGGATATTGGGATTAGGTGTCTTAGGCAATCACCTTCTCATATTATTTGGTTTGCAATTCATTGGGGCTGGAGCAGCAGGTGTCATTATAGGAGCAAGCCCGGCTATTACGGCTTTCCTGTCTTCCTTGATTTTGAAAGATATTCCACTTCGATTAATCTGGCTAGGATGCCTGGTTTCTTTTGTTGGGGTGGCGGTGATGACAGGGCAAAGCGGGATACAAGGGGCCGGGTCTGATCCTATGCTGGGAGGGGCCCTGGTTCTCTCTGGGTTAGTCAGTTGGGCTCTCTATACTATTGGTTGCCGACGGACTATGGATCGGTTTTCGCCTTTGACCGTGACCTGGACGACGCTGATGATGTCATTGCTGGTGGAAATCCCATTGCTCGGGTGGAATCATAAAATGCTTGTGGCGGGTGTTGACACCGTTCCGCTGTCAGGCTGGGTAGCCTTGATGTATGTTATGGTGTTTGCCACGGCGTTGGGACAACAGGCGTGGCTGTATGGGGTTGATGGGGTAGGGCCATCTCGGTCCGGAATTTTTGGAAATTTGGTTCCAGTATCTGCGCTGTTTTTTTCATTTGTGATTTTGGGCGAACCGGTTGGCGTCAGAGAAATAAGTGGGGTAGGATTGATTGTGTTAGGCGTATGGCTTGTGAATCAACGAGCATACGCCAACCGGACAGAAGGTACGATAGAGTCGAAATAATGACGGAGAGGAAAAGGGCGTATTATGTTGAAGGAACGTATCGAAGAAGTGACGCGCGTCAATGAGTTGTTTTATCAGGCCTTCGAAAGCCTTGATGTGGGCTTGATGGATTCAATATGGGCCCATCAGGAATATGTGACCTGCATTCATCCAGGGTGGAGTATTCGAGTTGGGTGGCCAGCTGTCCGGGATTCATGGGTTGTCATTTTCAATAATACATTTTCCATGGAATTTGAGTTGACGGAACTACAGGTGCAAGTTGCCGCTGACATTGCGTGGGTGATTTGTACAGAAAATATTTCCAGTCGGGTTGGAGATTCCCCTCAAAATAGCCAGGTTGTGGCTACGAATCTATTTGAGAGGATTGGAGATGAATGGAAAATTATCCACCATCATGGCTCTCCTCTTATGGAATAAGTGGCTGGGAGAGTTACGAGGGGGTCGTATGGAGAACCGTATGGGTCCATTCCTCTACAATTGTGTCACGTTCATCCATGGACATGGCGCTGTATTTTTTGAACATGCTAAGTCCGCCCTTTTTTTTACGCCACATCAGAAATTGCAAAAAATGCTCTTTGCATAACGATTGAGTGCCAGCCGGCGCATAGATCGTCTCAGTACATCCGCCAATTAAACAAGAATCGCTATTCATCGCCTGATCTCCTCCAAAAGTCTTCAAGGTACGCATGTTTTTTGAAGTATGCCGAACTAGATGGACTCAAGGCAATCATTTCGGTATAGATAGGTCCGTTCAATCCAGGAAAATGATTGGAGCATGTGAGTTCCCTTGCGTTCTCACGCAAAAGGCGGGTATCGTAGGTTCCCTATTCACGTGGGTTGAATCCCCAAGAGATTCATTGTGTCCTTCAGCAAAGGAGTGTGTTTCGTGTTGACAGCTAAAGATGTGTTTGAAAAGACAAGAGATGCCGCCCTGGGCGCCACAGATCAGGATGAAAAGCCACTTCAGGTTGATTATGCCGCCTTAGAAGGAAAAATTGAACGAGCGTTGGCGGGACGAAAAGTGGAGTTGCTCCATATTAATAAATTTCTTCCCGAGGGTTACGAAGATCAAGGCCGCTTCAATACGATTGTCATGACCAGCGGCAATGTTCTTTTTGATATGGTCATCGGAGATTCCTATTTTCGGTATGATGTGTTTTCCTGCTGTGATCTTGACAAAATCCAATTAATTGATGGCACGTGGGACAATAAAGAAGCGAGGACGGAAGATGCATTCTTAAGTTTACGACTCATGCATGGGGATGAAGCCCATATTCTTCTAGCGCTCAGTGATGAACCCCGTGAACCAGTTTTGGCGATTGCAGATAAGATTTCTCAAAGTCGGCATCCTGAACGTGTTTCCTGAATGGAAGGAGAGCGAGGGTTTCTGATGCCTTGCTAGAAGCCTATTGGGGTACAGTGAAGGGCAGGGCGGTCACAGAGGCAGCATGTTTTTTGCCTTGGGTTTCGACCTCTAATTGAGTGCCGGGTAGAGTGAAATCTCGCAACGGAAATCCTAAGGCAATGGGTTTTTGAAGGAGGGGAGAGAAGGTGGAACTCGACACCCATCCGACTTCTCGTGTGCCAGAAAATAGCTTAGCTCCGTTCTCTGGAAGGTCTCGCTCGGTTCCTTCGATCACGAGCCCCACTAGTCGGCGTTTGACAGATCCATAAGTGTCCATTCTCGCGACGACTTCCTGCCCGGGATAGCATCCCTTAGACAAGCTAAAAGCGATCCCTTCCAAATTAGCTTCGGGAGGCACAATCCTGTCGTTGATATCTGGACCCAATCGAGGCAAGCCGGCTTCAATCCTCGCAGTGTCAATGGTAGCTTTTCCAATGGGTTTGAGCCCTACGGGCTCTCCTGTCTTCAAAAGGTGGGCCCACACAGACGCAAGTGCTTGAAGCGGGATAAACAGTTCAAAATCTGCCATGCCGGTTTCTTCGGTTCGAGCAAGAAACCCATCGGCTCCCTCAAAAGAAAAAGGCAAGGATTGGAGTGAGACCATGTTTTCCACTTCAATTTCCAATGACTCTTTCAAAATTCCAGCGGCTTTCGGTCCGCTGAGAAGCAGGAGGC
>QJYE01000280.1 GCA_003235785.1 Nitrospirota bacterium | reverse complement strand
GAACGCGCGTTCCCCCACTCCTCCTTCTCGTACTTCCTTAAGCCGGCCCATGATTTTCTGGATACGATCAGGGAAATGATGGGTCATGCGTTCCACAAACACCTTTTCCACGTTATCGTTGAGGCGAAGGAGGATGAATGTAGCATCTTGTGCCCCGACGTCCCGTGCCCGTGCGAGAATGTTGGGTATATCGTGATCATTCAGCCCTGGAATGACAGGGGCGATTGAGACGGCCGTGGGAATGCCCGCTTTGGCTAAGGCTTCCATGGTGGCAAATCGTTTGGTAATAGATGGGGCTTGGGGCTCAACTTTTCTGGCGATTTCATCTGAGGCAAACGGGATGCTCAGAAAGACCCGTATCCAGGCATTCTTTTGAAGATCTTGAAAGAGATCAATGTCTCTGCTGAGGAGGGCGGATTTTGAAATAATCCCCACTGGATTGCTGAATGTGGCGCAGGTGTGCAGACAGGCACGAGTGAGCTTATATTCGGCTTCCAGCGGTTGATAGGGGTCGGTGTTGCCGGAAAAAACGATGAGTTCGCCCTTCCACGAGGCTTTTTGAAAGGCTTCTTGCAGTTTTGTGGCAGCGTTGATTTTCACTACCAATTTTGACTCGAAATCGGTTCCGGACCCAAACCCCCAATATTCATGTGAAGGGCGGGCATAACAATAGGCACATGCATGAAAACAGCCTCGATAGGGATTGAGGCTCCAGCGAAAAGGCAGGTCGGGGCTATTATTTCGACTGAGGATTGACTGGGCTGTTTCTTCAAAAATGTTGGTTGTGACGGCAGGTGCAGGGCCAAGGAGTTCCCTGACTTCAGAGGTAAACGGGTTTGGAGGGTTGGCAATACGTTTCATGGCGCTCTGTCGGAGAAAGACAAGTCCACTTGTCCTGTCTCATGAAAAACGGTACATTGTGGTAGTCATCTGCCATGTTAGCATGCATTCTCTTCATGAAGCTTCCTCTCTCTTGCTTGGTGCTAAACACGTTGGTATGCCAATGTCTGTCAGTCATTGTTGCCCCCGTAGCTCAGTTGGATAGAGCAGTGGTTTCCTAAACCGCGGGCCGCACGTTCGATCCGTGTCGGGGGCACCAATGTCCAGGTTGTTGGCCTAAATCTCAATGTAAGGAGTACTTTTTCCCCTTCACAAGTTGCCACGAATTTTGATGGTGTCTAGTCTCTTGGGATTCAGGCCACTAGCAAAGGGTCTCTGGCTTTTAGGTGCCGTAAGCTTGATGTTACATGATTGCTAGGGGTAGGGGCCTGATGTAAAAGCGGTTGCACATTTCTTTTCTTTCTTGCGAATATTTTTTGAGAGGGATATGATAAGTATTTCTTTGTATTTCTGGTGTCTGTATGTATTTACTTTGATGAAGGTGCGTAGAGAGAATTGCTGAGCTTTTGAACCTTTTGTGGAAATTGAAGTGATTCAAGGAATTTTCCTTGAGAAAGGGATTCATTCTTCCGATAGAGGCTTTATCTTGTTGGGATATCATGTATTTCGTTTGGAATTTTTATAAACATCTTCTTTAAAAGAGGAAGAGGTGTCTTATGCCGGGGTTTCAAGTCAGTCGAAAGTTGTGCACATTGATGATTCTGATTGCTTGGGGGGTAATAGCAAGTCTCCCTGGTTTTGCCTTTGCCCAATCTGGGATCACGCCTCCCAAATCTTCTGATGCAAAACGGGCAGAAAGTCGTGCCGAAAAAAAAGCTCTGATTGTTACCGATGACTATATCGTAGGGCCGGAAGATATTCTGGAAATTAGTGTGTGGCGAAACCCCGATTTGTCCCGGGAAGTCATGGTCCGTCCAGATGGACGAATCTCCCTCCCGCTCATTGGCGATGTCAAAGCGGTCGGGTTAACCACGTCAGAGTTGCGTGATGATATTAAGGAAAAACTGAAGGAGTATAAAGAAAATCCCACGGTGGCAATCGTGGTGAAGGCGGTGAATAGTTATTATTTTTACACTCAAGGGGCGGTTGGCCAAACGGGCAAGGTACCTCTATTAAGTCGGACAACTCTCATTCAAGCAATTACCTTGGCCGGGGGATTGAACCCGGATGCCGTACGGAGCCGTATTACCATATTTCGACTGGGACGAGATGGCGAGGAACCACAAAAGCTTGTGGTTAGTTATGACGATATTATTTTGCGTGGTGCGGAAAATATTGTTCTGAAACCCGGTGATACCTTGGTTGTGCCATCTGAGACCATGGTGCTTCTTCCCTAAACACCGCTGATTGCTTACCTGACGGAGAATTATGGTGACTTCTCATTCTGTGCTCAAAGCTGTTCTGTTGATAGGTGTATTTTTCTTGGTGAGCGGATGTTTAAAGCCGGATGTGATTGTGGCCCCGGGCCCGCCAGCAGAAGGGTTTGCGTTAGGTCCTGAAGATGTCATTGAAGTTGTCGTGTGGAAAAATCCTGATTTGTCGAAGCAAGTGGTGATCCGACCGGATGGAAAAATTTCCCTCCCAATTATTGGAGATGTGCCGGCTAGTGGCTTGACGGCAGACCAACTCGCCAAAGACATTGCCCAACGTCTTAAAGCTTATAAGGAGAATCCATCAGTATCGGTCAATGTAGTCGAAGTGAATAGTTATTATGTGTTTGTGGTGGGAGAAGTGAATACGCCGGGAAAACTTCCGTTGAAATCCTATACGACCATCCTGCAAGCGCTATCTCTCGCTGGGGGATTTACGCAATTTGCCTCCAGAAATGATATCCAAGTGGTACGAAATGTGAACACTGCAGAGGGGAAAGTTAAGGAGCTCCGTATTCCTCTTCGATACAGTGATCTCATTTCGGAAGAAGGTGGAGTCTATAACCTCACCTTGAAATCTGGAGATACCATAGTTATCCCATAAGTATTGGGCGTTTGAACGATCTCTAACAATTGAAAATTTTCTTTTGCCTTCTGATTCTATTTCGTTAGAAAGTCGCAGGAAGAAAAATGGCTGATTCTACATTTCCTAATAGCGGAAGTCAGGCAGAAAAAGGACAAGCGATTGTTCTTTTAGCCTATGCCAAGGATATTCTTGACATCGCTGTGAGGCGAAAATGGCTCATTATTCTACTCATTCTACTGGGTATAGTCATTGG
>QJYE01000536.1 GCA_003235785.1 Nitrospirota bacterium | reverse complement strand
TTGTTTGAAGAAGCTGAAGGCGGCACGATTTTTTTAGATGAAATCGCCGATACCACTCCCGGATTTCAGGCCAGGTTATTGAGGGTGTTGCAGGAGGGAGAAATTAAACCGGTTGGGAGCAATCGATCGATTCAAGTAGATGTCCGGGTAATTTCCGCTGGTAATCAACCCCTGGAAGAGTTGGTCAAGGCTAAGCGCTTTCGCGGTGATTTGTATTATCGCTTAGCGGTGTTGCCTTTAACCGTTCCACCCTTACGTGAGCGTCCGGAAGATATTGTGTTATTGGCCAAGCATTTCCTCGAAATTTCATCCGTCCAGCACGGTCGACCTGCTTTGACGCTTCATCCAGATGCGTTGGCGGCCTTAACGCATTATGACTGGCCGGGGAATGTCCGGGAGTTAGGGAATCTGATTGAGCGAGCGGTGGTGACCTGTCGTGATTCCACCATTCATGTCAGTGATCTCTTTGGGTCAAAACAGGATACTCAACGTTCTGATGGTGAGTTGAGAGCTGTGAGTAAAGCCGCTCGTCGAGTGGCCGAACGTGATCGTATCCTTGAAGTGCTTTCCCAAACCAATGGTGATAAAACGCGGGCTGCACGCCTCCTTAAAATCAGTCGTTCGAATCTTTATAATAAATTGCGACAGTATCACATCTTGTAATTTTCAACAGTCCTGCCCCTATTCTCCCCATTTCAGCCTATTTCGTGTCCAAAAAGATGGACGCATAACCTGTTGATTTATTGGCTGTAATAATTTTGAGTGGGTTCTTCTGTCCAGAACGACAGAATTTCTGGATGTCGTGGTCCACGACATCACTCGATCGTACATGCCTCATTCCTGCATAAACAGGTCCTTTTGCTCATTCTTGCTCCAGATGCAACATATTCTGGCACTTATGTTGCTTTAATTTTTGCTGCCGACATTGGGTGGGGTGTGATGGACCGGCCTCCGGAATACCCGACCTCCGAAAGAGGATTCCTAATGTCGGCACTCAATCTTAATGATAAATGAGTGGAGTGGGCCAGTTCAGAAAAATCGAAAATGATCTGATTGAACAGATTATTGTTGTCAATTTTGTTTTTTTATTCACCAAACGCCTTAACTAAAGGAGTCCGGAGCATGTATCACCGCCAACCGACTTTATTCACGGTTTCGGCGTTCTTGGCGCTATTTGGAGGAGCCGCTTTCGTGGGAACTCCTTCTGTTGCTAGCGCGGAGAATGCTTCAGAGCATGTCCATCAAATGGGCATGAATTCCCAATCACCTGGCTGGGCCGAAAAGCTCAAGGGCCAGACGATTGTGGAAGATGCGATGGAGGGTCGCGCCGAACGGGCGGCACTCGTCGAGCAGCAGCATCAACGGATGATGCAACAAATGCAGAAAGAAGCTGACCACAGAGGGGCTGACACGGGTGCGTTTAACTCCATGTCGATGATCCATCAATATGGCGCTGGACCCGGCAATGGTTTGCTGGCCAGTCCTTCCGGTGTGGAACCGGTTTCGATGAAAGGGGGCTTGTGTCCTAAGACGGCCCCGGTTCGAAATTACGATATCTCCGCCATTAACGTGGAAATCAGCTTGAATCAATGGCTGGATTATTATCCAGGGTACATGTACGCCTTGACTGAAGACATTGACAAAATTCGTGAAGAAGAAGAGAAAAATCGCGAAGCCCGGGAAAAAGAGGGCCATCATGATCCTGGTGGCGTGAAAAACGGGATCCAAGATCAGTGGATTCAACCCTTGGTGATTCGTGGCAATCAAGGGGACTGTGTCAAAATTACGCTGAACAATAAGTTAGAGTTCGGTGAAGAAGTGAGTTTGCATATTAATGGATCAGATATGGTCATGAGTGATAGTGGCGCTCCAGCCACCACGACCAATCCAGCCACCGTGGCCGCAGAAGGCAAAAGCGTGAGTATGGAATGGTATATCCACCCAGACACGCAGGAAGGTGGAAAGCAATTTCATACGTTTAGTAATGATCGGGAACTGACGGTCATGGGCATGTTCGGAGTGTTCGTCGTGGAGCCCAAAGGGTCGAATTACTATGAACCCTTAGGCACCGGACCAGCCACGGAAGCCCGGAGCGGCTGGCAGGTCATGATCGATAACGGGGACGGTCCGGATTTCCGGGAATTTGTCCTGATTTATCATGAAGTCGGTGACGAAGCTTTTCGTCCCGTCAATAAGCATGGGGATTTCTTGCCCCAACGGGATCCGTTAACGGACGCCTATCGTCCAGGTGCCCGGGCGCTCAACTATCGCAGTGAGCCGTTCGGCATCAATAACATGCATGTGCAACATGAATATTTCGGATTTGAAGATGAGTCGATGGCCTATAGCTCCTATACCTTCGGGGATGCGGCGCCAACCATCCCCCGGAGTTATTTGGGTGATCCTGCCAAATTCCGTGTGGTGCATGGTGGATCGGAAGTGTTCCATTCCCATCATCCACATGGCGGATCCATCCGCTGGCAACGCAGTCCTCGGGCGACGCAAATGCCTGTGTGGAATACTGGTCAAAGCGGGCCAGTGAAATATCCGGTCATTCGTACCAAATCTGACCGGGTTGATGTGGAAGTCATCGGGCCGTCAGAGGCCTTGGATTTAGAAACAGAATGTGGTTCAGGTCTGTGCCAATGGTTAGCGGGAGATTTTCTCTTCCATTGCCATGTGGCGCATCATTATGTCGCGGGGATGTGGGGCTACTGGCGGGTGTATAACACCATGCAAGTGCCTGGTGTCCAAAATGACGTGATGGCACCGTTACGCGAGTTGCCTGACCGATTGGGCCGAATTCATAAACCAGTGACCTCTGATCAATTGGTCGGGAAGACCGTCAATTGGTTTGGGAAGCAATTCAAGATTGTGGGTGAAGGCAAGAGCAATTGGAACGTCGAGCCTGCCGTCGTGAATATTAAAGACTGGGTCGAAATGCAGTTAGCCAATCAAGGCAAGCCTGGTCATACGGATGATGAAAAAGGGCAGATGCTGGCCTATGATGCCACCGTCATGGACTGGACCTGGCAGGGCAATAAGGCCATGAGTGAGAAGGAAGCCACGTTAGGGGAGAACCCCAAGTATCGTCCGGAGTGGTTGGGGTA
>QJYE01000178.1 GCA_003235785.1 Nitrospirota bacterium | reverse complement strand
GAACTTTCCTTTAGGAATCTCGTCCTTTTGCACTACCTCTCTTGGTCGTGAATGACAACGGATGCTTTTCCCAGAAACCTCGTGACCCTTCAGAACGTGCATTCACCCCCTTCAGAAAGGACAAAAACCCATCAAAACTTCTACTAAGACCACCCGTTGAATACGTAAACAAGCCCATGGCACACCGCTTGCGAAGATTTCCCCTCGAAGCAGGTCCGCAGGGATAGGCTTACATCATCAGCACATGTCAGACACCTCAACAACAGAAAGAAACCAAACCTTTCAATCACGAGGTTCATCCCAAATGAAGCATCCTCTCAGATCAGTACATTTTAGCACGGTCATAGGCATCGGGGCCTTTGCTCTCTGCCTTCTTTTCCCGTTAACTCCGACCCCCGCCAATTCCAGCGATATGGGGATGGCTCTCTCTCTCTCTTCTCCCAAGCCATCTGCCCACCCATCGCCCCATACTGATGATATCCTTGCTGCACTCACAATTTATCTTGAAGCACGAGGTGAAAGTTTCGCCGGGAAAATGGCTGTGGCAGCCGTCATTCGCAATCGCATGAACCATAAATATCATAGCGATGGAACGGTGAAGGGAACGGTCCTTCGAGCCAAACAATTTGAACCGTGGATTGGACGCTCACCCGGAGAGGTCACCTTTGACCCCGGGAATCAAAAAATGCAAGAAAGTTTATTGGCCTGGGAATTGGTGCAAGATGGGCGAAATGTCGTTAATGGAGCCGTGTTTTTCTACAACCCCACGTTAGTCAACGCCCCACGTTGGGCCGAAGTACACCGAAAAGTCGCCACAATCGGCGGGCATGAATTTTTCAACAAACACCATATGTAATTTAGGCAGGGACCACTTCCGGCTTTCGCAGGTTTTTGGGCCGGCTTTTCACTCGTCCCCCGCTTTCAATGCCGTCTAATTCCACACGTAATTGTCGCAACGCCCCAGAATGAACACGACAGACACCAGACTCTGTGAGTCCCACTCGACCTCCAATTTCCTTCATCGTCAATCCCACATGGTAATAGAGTTCTAGGACTTCCTGCTGGCGTATCGATAGCGTCACCAAGGCTGCTTGCAACGCGCCCTTCATTTCCGCATCGGCGCATGCCACAAAGGGATCCTGATGATCGTCATCCGGCAACACATCGCGTAGCGTACACCCGTCATCCCCATAGCCAATCGGTTCATCTAAACTTAACATTCTTGGGTCGGAGGCTGCGACATCCTCAAGCTCTTTTTGAGGAATCCCTAACGTCTTCGCTAATTCTTCCGTGGTTGGCGAGGTGCCATTTTTTTGTAGATATTCATTCATCGCCTGCCGAATTTGCTCTCGACGAGTTCGAATTGATCGGGGAACCCAATCCATGGCACGAATTTCATCAAGCATCATTCCGCGAATGCGATATTCCGCAAACGTGCGAAATTTAATGTCCCGAGTAGGATCGTATCGTTTCAAGGCACTCAAGAGCCCCATGGCTCCTGCACTCGTCAAATCTTCAATGTCTAAGGAAAATGGGTTTTTGAGCGCCATCGCCCCGGCCATACGACGAATGATCGGCAGAAATTCGTTGAGAAGCGCGATCATTTGTTCCTGATCAAGTTGTGTATACCCTGTCTCGACGCCTAGTGCTTCCAGCGCCCTGGTTGCCGTACAAGAAGAACCCGCGGTTTTTGACTCAACGCCTAGCCCCTGTGAAGAATCGCTGTGTTCGTCCATATTCTGGTCTTTCCTTTCTTATGCTGACCAAAAAAAACGCCCAATTCCGAGGAATGGGCGCATGAACGAACGCACGTCAGACAACATACAGTTCGGTAACCAGACTAACCCTGAACATCATTCTCATTCAGGGTCTCTTGGCTTTGCGCCCTACCCTCGCGGATAGTTTGCCCTTGTCACCTGTTCAACCACTTATCCTACAATGATCACCTCTTGGCTTAATTTTTTGTTCATGAAATCCGGGGTTTTTAGTACGGTTTCACTCTTGCTTCTTTCTCAATTCCTCATTGCCGTATTGGCTCGTGCTGATGTTATCGGGCTTGACCTTTTTTGAATTAAGGAAAAACTTGCGTCCCGGAGAGAAAAACATAGAAATTCATAAATTGCTGCGTATTGAGAGGTAATCTTCTATGCCTTTTCGACTGTTCGGTCGTGATGATAGGAGCCTGTTACTTCAAACGAAGAAAGAGATTCGCTCCAATCAGAAAGAACATCATCGTGGCAATCCAGCTGCCGACAACAGGCATCACCGCACCATTCTGCCCCAAGACAATCCCAACGGAATGAGTGGCCCAAAATAAAAAACCAATGGCTAGGGTTTGCCCTACCCCTTTGGCCGCACCAACACTTCGTCCGCCGGTTTCACGCAAACTAATCGACACTCCCAATAAGGTCATAACCAGAGGAGCCATCGCATAGGCCACACGCGCCCAATAATCGGTTTCGTACCGCTGGGGGTTATGTCCATCCTGCCTCATTCGCTGGATATACTCATACAATCGAAAGAGCGACATCTGTTGAGGAGATCGCGACAGCCAATTCTGCAAATCTTCCGGTGTCAGCGGGAGCGAAACCATGCGGGACGGCTGTTCAATGACCTCGATTCGACCATCCTCCTTCACTCGACGCTGCACCACATCCTCCATCCTCCATTCCCCTTTGAAAAATAAAGCCGTTCTCGCCTCGACAATTTCAGAGAGACGAAACGGCTCACTCAAGGTGTATTGATGAATCCCAGCTACCTGGTTGCCATCTTGTTCCACCGAATCAATTCTCAACAATTCTTTCTGCCCTACCCGAAGCCAAATACGGTCAGGTTCAGACAACAGAGCCTCTGGTTTTTGCTGGATTAGCACAGATTGCACATATTCTGCTTTGATGGCCGCCAGGGGAATAAACACAGCCGTCAACGTCAGACACACAACGCTCACCAACAGACCAAAAGCCAAAAACGGCCAGGCAATTTGATAAAAACTTAAGCCACAACTGCGCATGGCCGTAATCTCTCGCGTCCGATTCAGCCCGCCAACCGTTAAAATAGAAGCCATTAAGGCTGCAAGAGGCGAAAGCAAAAACATAATCTCGGGAATTCGACAGGCAAAAAAACTCAAGATAAGAGACAATTCAGCATCATATTTGAGAAATTTTCGTAACTTTTCAAAAAAATCGACAACCAGATAAATCGTCAAGACCAGGGACAAGCAGAGCAGAAAAATCCGGCTAAACTTTCCAAAAATATACCAGTAGATTTTTTTCATCATCTCACTCTCAAGACCATAACAAGCATCCGTCCTAGAGTTTTCGGGCTTGGTTCAACATCCAAGCTGTTACTAGAGCCAAAAGCACATTGGGTAACCATGCCCCAACCATGGGAGAAGCCACCTGGGTCGTCACCAGAAATTCACCCAAAACATTCAACATATAAAACCCGATCACCACCAAAACCCCAATGGCAAAACCACCAGCTTTCCCCGATCGTTTCGACACAATTCCTACGGGTACCCCCAGGAGGCCCAGAATAAACGTGCTCACAGGAAAGGCCGTATCTTTGTAATATTCCATCAATCGTCGAAGCGTTCCGGAATCCTTGCCACCCGACGCTTCCAGCTTTTCAAGGAGTTCCCCATAGCTTTTCCGTGTGACCTTTTCCTTGGAAGACTTGAAAGGAGAAGGCATCCAAAAATCATACGTCCCAAAGGTGACTCGATGGAACGTAGACGCGTCTTGAGGAATCTGATGAATCGCGCCATCAAATAAACGAATGCCAATTTGCCGACTCTCATTCTGTTTCAACATTTGAAAATGTTGGGCCACAATAATTAAGGGTTGGTCTGGATTCCGTTGATCGGAAATAAACACCCCTCTTTTTTTAATTCCAACACCCTGCGAGGAATTGGGGATATACACCATCAGGCCAGGAATTGGCTCATTGAACACCCCCGAATCCACGCCCAGAGTCATTTCATCTTCAATCACACTTAACGCGAGCGTTTTCAAAGACACATTGGCCCATGGCTGCCCCCATTCGGACAACACCATGGTTAACCCAAACACGACGCCGGCAAACGCCACCACAGGAAGATTAATTCGCCAAAAACTCACACCTGCCGCCCGAAGCGCAATTACCTCGTTATCAAACGACATACGATTAAACGCAGTAATCGTGGAGATCAGGCAGGCAATCGGCAGGGTCAGGACGAGAAAAGAGGGTAATAAGTGCATGATGATGGAACCCAGCGAGGCCAAACTGATCCCCCGGGATATCACCAAATCCACCAGCCGTAACATTTCTTTGGTGAAAATAATAAAGCAAAGCCCAACCAGACTGGTCCAGAACGGCGGGAGAAGCTCAAAGAAAATGTACCGGTCGAGAAGTCTGATCAACGCACTGGACGAAACAAAAAATGAGTGAAGAAGGGTAAATTCTTAATAAATAAGGGAAAAGACTCAATCCTCATCAATAAATTCACCCCACTTTCGGAGAGAAGGAGGAAGTTCAGGGGCTATCCTACACGGAGACGGCGCATGCTGCCATTTATTGACAGATTTTTCAAACTATGCTAAACCGTGCTACGTTTTTTCCCTAGAGTAGAAGAACTGAAAGATTACGATATTGTGAAGCCGAAAGAGGAGCTATTACCTTTTTCGGCTTTTGTTTTTTTTTGTGAGTTCCCATTTTTTGAACACAATTTTTGCTCACTGGAAGCAAGGGAGGGACGAACGTGAAAAGTAAGGGAACCGTTAAATGGTTTAATGATCGAAAAGGCTTTGGGTTCATTCAGGTTGAAGGTGGGCAGGATGTGTTTGTCCATTATTCCGCACTTCAAGAAGATGGGTTCAAGTCGTTAAAAGAAGGGGAATCTGTAGAATTCGACTTAGTGGAAGGGGCAAAAGGTCCTCAAGCAGCTAACGTCACCAAAGCCGGCATTGCCCAACCATCCTAAAATTTTTACGTTTGCGTCAAAGGTGCCGGTGAGGCGGTTGAGTTGGTGATGAATTCCTATTGACCTGGTGGGCCTTTTTTATGAGTGGTCTGCGGCTCGGCCAAGGTCAACGTATTTGACGAACTTTCGAAACTTTCTAAACCTCTCAAGTAGGTGTGTCTGGGTTTTTGCCTTACGAGGTATCTTCTTGACTTCCCTCTTTTTCCCCTGATAGACTTCACGCCTAAGTCATTGTATTTATTGGGAAAATCATGGCAAAACGTGCTGAGATTCATTCATTCTAGGGGAACAATATGATCACAAAACTTTTTCAGGCCTTATTTTTTGCGCATAACCCACAGCTCAACGGCCTCGTTATTGAAAGTGAAAATGAAGATTGGGGCGCCGGGCAAAGTCAAAACGAAGGTCTTCCGCCAGCTCCCACGAATGTTTCTGCGATTCCCGATCACAGCAAAATTACCATTACCTGGGATCCAGTCCCTGACGCCCTCTACTACAACCTGTATTTCGTCACAACCAAAGGCGTTCAAATTAAACCCTGTGATCTCTCCAGGCCAATTGCGTCAGAAGATGACTTCATCGCAAAAGCCGACATCAAGAAAGAATCCGCAAGTTGCATTGAAGGAGCTTCCTCTCCCTATGTACATAACGACTTAGCCAATAACCTCTGCTACCACTACGCTATTACCGTGGTAACGGAAGCCGGAGAAAGTCCATTATCAGACGAAACGATGTCTATCCCATCACCCTATCTCACCCTCATGCAGATCGGGTGTGAAGGAGTCGATGACGGAGAATTTAAATCACCAACCGGTATTGCCGTTGACAAAGACGGGAACATCTATGTGGGGGATACGGATAATCATTCAATCCAAAAGTTTGATAAATCCGGGAAATTTATTGCCCGCTGGGGGGAGGAGCCCGATCCGGCCGAAGGGAGTTTTTATTACCCCCGCGGTATCGCAACATCCCCGGAGGGAGATGTCTACGTCGCCGATAGCGGCAATAATCGTATCCAAAAATTTGACTCTGAAGGAAATATCATCAATGCCTGGGGAAAATTCGGCTTTGCCTGGAGAGGGGCTGAAGCTGGAAAATTTGATGTGCCGTGGGGAGTCACGACAGATTCTCAAGGCAACTTATACGTTTCAGATACCAGCAATGCCCGAGTGCAAAAATTTCTACCCGATGGCTCACCGGTCCTCACCTGGGGCCGTGACGGCGGATACGATGGTGCCTTCTTTTATCCGCGCGGCCTGGCTGTGGATTTCGTGGGGAATATTTACGTGGCGGACGAAGGAAACCATCGTATTCAAAAATTCGACTCTCGCGGAAACTTCCTTCTGAAATGGGGAAAAGAAGGGAACGCTCCCGGTCAGTTCAAATCCCCATGGGGAGTCGCCTGTGATCCACTAGGGTATATCTACGTGGTGGATAGCGGAAACCATCGAGTCCAAAAATTTGAATCCAACGGGACCTACCTGTGTTCATGGGGGAATCGTGGATTAACAGAAGGCCAACTGAATTTCCCCTCCGGCATTGCCGTGGACAAGGAAGGCTATGTGTATGTCATCGATAGCGGCAATCATCGCCTAACCAAATTTGCGCCTACTCAAGAAGAATTGAATCGCGGCAAACAGGAAAAACCCAACACCGCAGATCTTACGGCCCCCATTAATCTGGCCGTCAAACCAGGGGACACCGAAAATATCCTGAGTTGGTTAGAAATTCCTAATGCTGTCAGCTACAACCTCTACTTTAGTACTGATCCCGATCTCACGATCGAAACGTCCACAAAGATTGAAGGCATAACGACACCGTATATTCATAGTGGACTCACAAACGACACGCCATATTTTTATGCGCTGACTGCCGTCATGGAAGACGACGCAGAAAGTCCTCTGTCTGAAGAAAAAACAGCCATTCCTGTCCTTATCGACATTGCGGCCCCTCAAAATCCAGACATTGTGCTGAACCACGGCTCCTATATGACCAATAGCCCGGATATGGTTGCCACGATTTCAGCCAAAGACGTCGATAGCGGTGTTTCAGCCTATTTCATTTCCGAAAATCCTATGACGCCAAGCGCCACGATGCCAGGATGGGTTGACGTTGAACCGGAACAAAAATTTGGTGCGACTATCCCATTTACCACTTCTCCTGGGGATGGCACCAAAACTGTGTATGTCTGGTTCAAAGACGCTAATAATAATGTGTCCGTTCCGGCTAGTGCGAATATCCTGCTCAACACCTCCGGCTATATCTGTGTGAGTCAATGGGGTAAACCCGGACGTGGAGCCTCCCTTCTTCACGGGGGAGAATTTATCAGCCCCATGTATGGCATGACGATTGATCGACAAGGATCGGTCTTTGTGGTTGATAACGGGAATAATCGCATTCAAAAATTCGACCGCAATGGTAATTTTATTCTTTTATGGGGGAACTTCGGGTCTGCAAACAGTAACTTCAATAATCCAACAGGCATTGCCTGCGATGCGAATGGAAATGTTTATGTGGCGGATACCAATAATCACCGCATTCAAAAGTTCGATGGCAAACTCGGACATTACATCATGAAATTGGGTTCACGCGGTAATGGCGAAGGGCAATTCAATGCTCCATGGGGGGTGGCCGTTGATCGCGTGCGGGGCTATCTCTATGTCGTCGATAGCGCCAATTTCCGTATACAAAAATTTGATGAGACAGGTGAATTCATCATGCAATGGGGAAGTTTTGGTAATAACGACGGCCAATTTTATTTCGCCAGAGGGCTCGCAGTCGATCAAACAGATGGGACTGTCTATGTCGTAGATATGGGTAATCATCGAATACAAAAATTCGATACCAGCTCGAACGTCCTCCCTCAGTTACTCACCAAATGGGGCGGAGGGATTGGCCCTGGGCATGCCAGCAGTGTTCAAGCGCAAGAACCTGGGCAATTTCGCTCACCATGGGGTATCACTGTTGACGAGGCCGGTGATGTGTTTGTGAGTGACACCGGGAATCAACGCATTCAAAAATTTGACCGTGATGGCAATTTTATTACCCAATGGGGGGGATTTGGCACCAATCAAGGCCAATTCAACTTCCCCTATGGATTAGGGGTCGATAGCCGTGGCCATGTCTTCATCGTGGATAGCGGCAACATGCGGGTTCAAGAGTTTATGCCGGCGGAAGAAGCTGAAGACCATTTCCTGGAAGAAGAATCAATGGCATTTATTCCTGAGGCCGCAGAATAGCTCGCCTGCGCAAAGCACCCAGCTTCAAAGGATTCACGCAATCCTGAAGGAATTGTCGGGCTTGGGCCTTCCGTACAATCGGCCCAAGCCCGAAGACATCATAGAGATTTTCCACGGTGAAAGCCTAACCAAGTCACCTTGGTGACCATCTAGATTTTTCATTCTCTCAAATTGGTAATAGTTTGTAGAAACTGCAGATTGACTGCACGTAGTGATAAATTTATGATGATGAAAATTCCCCCAATTGAGGTAGGCACGTCTCCCCTCTTTGACTTCCTTCACCTGACCAAAAGGCATTAATTTATGTGGGATCAACAATTACGCATCGGACTCACATTTGATGACGTGGTCTTATTGCCACGCCGATCAAATATTGTCCCCACCGATGTGGAAACCGCCACACAACTTACGCGGAATCTTCGCATCAATATCCCTCTCATCAGTGCCGCCATGGATACGGTGACCGAAGGACGATTAGCCATTGCTTTAGCTCGCGAAGGAGGAATAGGCATTATACATCGGGCCCTTTCGCCAGATAGCCAAGCAGCGGAAGTGGACAAAGTCAAAAAATCTGAAAGTGGCATGATTATCTCTCCCATTACTATCTCACCCGACCATACTATCCGCGATGCCCTCCACCTTATGGAAACCTATCGCATCTCCGGAATCCCGGTGACTCAGGGAAAAAAGTTGGTTGGAATCTTAACCAATCGGGATCTCCGCTTTGAAAGCCGAATGGACCTCAAGGTCAGTCAGGCCATGACCAAAGATAAACTTGTGACCGCACCAGAGGGAACCAGCCTGGAGAAGGCCCAGGCGATACTCCATGAACATCGCATTGAAAAATTACTCGTGGTCAATGATCAATTTGAATTAAAGGGCTTGATTACCATTAAAGACATCCAGAAAAGGATTAAATATCCTTTTGCCTGTAAAGATGAGCATGGTCGGCTTCGTGTCGGTGCGGCGGTCGGAGTGGGAGCTGACGTAGAAGACCGGTTAGAGCGGCTCACAAAAGCCGGGATTGATGTCCTCGTCGTGGATACTGCGCATGGCCATTCCCAGAGCGTCATCGACAAAGTCAAAGCTATCAAAAAGCAATATCCCAACCTCGAACTCATCGCAGGCAATGTGGCAACGGCAGAAGCCACGCAAGACCTGATTGAGGCCGGAGCAGATGCCATAAAAGTTGGGGTTGGCCCAGGGTCTATTTGTACCACACGTATCGTCTCTGGAGCCGGGGTTCCCCAACTCACGGCTGTGGCGGATTGTGCCACGGCGGCAAAGAAACATCAGATCCCCATTATTGCCGATGGCGGAATAAAATATTCCGGCGACCTCACGAAGGCCTTAGCGGCAGGAGCTTCATCGGTCATGATCGGGTCGTTATTTGCGGGAACCGAAGAATCTCCAGGTGAAACGGTTTTGTACCAGGGGCGAACCTATAAAGAATACCGCGGCATGGGCTCACTCGGCGCCATGGAGCGTGGTGGCAAAGATCGCTATTTTCAAGAAGGGCGTGAGACTTCCAAACTAGTACCGGAAGGTATTGAAGCTCGAGTCCCCTACAAAGGGAATTTGTCGGTCTTAGTCTATCAAATGGTCGGAGGTCTCAAAGCCGGCATGGGCTATTGTGGGTGCCGCACCATTCCCGAGCTGCAACGTGAAGCCCGTTTTCTGCAACTTACAGCAGCAGGCCTCCGGGAGGCCCATGTCCATGATGTATTTATTACCAAGGAAGCCCCGAATTATCGAGCCGAGTAAGATCATCGGTTCCCCTAAAAGGCCTTTAGATCTTCTGGACTGAATTGACCCCCATGCACATACACCCTGATACCATTGTCATCCTGGATTTTGGCTCACAATATACCCAACTGAGTGCCAGACGGATTCGAGAGCTCCA